>JAOTUD010000451.1 GCA_029864065.1 Gammaproteobacteria bacterium
GCCACCCAGAGCGCACCGATAAACATCTGGCTACCCCAGGCAAACAGCGCCCAGAAGCCGTCGCGGCCAACCCCGGTCGCCGAAATCGGCAGGGTCTCGAAGCTGGTCACGACCAGCTGGATCAGCGTCAGGTGCCCCCCCAGCGACAGGAACAGCAGCGTGCCGACAATGATGAACAGCTGCGATACGACCGGCACGCTGACCCCGTTGGTCGGATCGACCATGGACGCGAAGCCGAGACCCATGGTCATCGCGATCGATTCGCCCGCAATCATCAGCGCCCCGAAAACGAGCTGCAGCGTAAATCCCATCGACAGCCCGATCAGGATTTGCTGCGCCGAGATAAAAAATCCTTCGATCGACAGCGCCTCGACCCGGGGCAGTTCGGGCAGCAGCGGCAGGACCATTGCCGACAGCACCAGCGTGATAATGATCTTGACGCGGGTCGGCACCAGCCGGGTTCCGATGACCGGCATCGCCAGCAGCATTGCGCCGATGCGCATCATCGGCCAGGCCAGTGAGCCGACGAATGCTGTTGCCTCTGCGAAACTGAAATCCATCGATCACCCGATCAGGCCGGGAATCCCGATATACAGACGCCGCGTAAAGCTCAACAGCAGATTCAGCATCCACGGTCCGGCAATCAGGATAGACAGCAGCAACACCATGAGCTTGGGAATAAAGCTCAGGGTTTGCTCGTTGATCGACGTGGCCGCCTGGAACATGCCGATCAGCAGGCCGATGGCGAGCGCCGATAACAGCATCGGTGCCGCGATCATGGCGATCAGGTAAAGCGCCTGCTGCGACAGGTCGATGACGGTGTCGGGACTCACGTCAGGCTCCCAGCAGGAAACTCGAGGCCAGCGTTCCCATGATCAATGACCAGCCGTCGACCAGCACGAACAGCATCAGCTTGAAAGGCAGCGAAATGATCATCGGCGAAAGCATCATCATACCCATCGACATCAGCACGCTGGCGACGACCAGGTCGATGACGACGAAAGGGATAAAAATCAGGAAGCCGATCTGGAACGCGGTTTTCAGCTCGCTGGTAACGAAGGCCGGCATCAGCAACGTCAACGGCGTCTTTTCAGGAGATTCGATTTCGGTCACGCCCGCGATATCTGCGAACATGCGGATATCGGTTTCGCGCGTCTGCGCCAGCATGAAGGTCTTGAATGGTTCGGTGGCGTTGCGCAGCGCGTCCAGCGCCGACATCGAGCCTTCCAGGTAAGGCTGTATCGCCAGTTGATAAACCTGGTCGAATACCGGCGACATCACGAACAGCGTCAGGAACAGCGCCAGCCCGAGGATGATCTGGTTCGACGGCGTCTGCGCCGTACCCAGCGCCTGCCGCAAAATGGACAGCACGATGATGATCCGGGTGAACGAAGTCATCATCAGCAGGATCGCCGGCAACAATGTCAGCATCGTCATCAGCGCGAGAATTTCGAGGGTTACGGTATAGGTCTGGCCGTCGCCGCTGCCGCCATCCACCGATATCGCGGGAATGCCGATCGATTGCGCATGCACCTCGGGAATCACCAGCATAAACAGCAGCCCGGGAATCGCTTTCATGATTCTTCCCGCTCGCCCATCAACCGGTTCAGCCTGGCGGCGAAGGCGCCGCCGGTCGACGGCTCGCCGGCGACCTCGAGCGGCTGCGACAGGGTATGCAGCTTTTCGATGCGGCCGGGAGTCAGGCCCACCAGGATCTGCTCGTCGCCGACTTGCAGCAGCACGATGCGATCGCGGGTGCCGATCGGGAGGCCGGCGACAATGCGGATCAGCCCGTTATGGGACTGCTGATTGAGATTGAATTTCCTGACCAGCCACGCGAGCCCGAAAATCACCACCACGACCAGGATCAGGCCGCCGGTCAGCTTCAGCAGGTAAGGCGACGAAAACGGCTCAAGCGCCACGCCGGCCTGGTTCTCGGCCTGCGCCAGCGCCACGCCCGGTGCAAACAGCAGGGCTACTGATATCCAGCGCATCAGCGTAGGTTCTTGATCCGGTCGGCCGGGCTGACGACGTCGGTCAGGCGAATGCCGAACTTTTCATTGACGACGACGACTTCGCCGTGCGCAACCAGGGTGCCGTTGACCAGCACGTCCATCGGCTCGCCGGCGAGGCGGTCGAGTTCGACTATCGAACCCTGGTTGAGCTGCAGCAGGTTGCGGATACTGAGCTGGGTGCGACCGATCTCCATCGCGATGGTAACCGGGATATCGAGGATGACATCGAGCTTGACCTCACCCTTGCCCGCGTTCGGCGCCTTGTTCAGATGCTGCGCAGCGACCTGCTGGAAACCGTCGCCGTCGGCGTCACCGCCGTCGTTCCCGTTGCCGTCCTGCTCGTCCATCGCGGCGGCCCAATCCTCGGCCGTTGCATCCTGCTCCAGGGCCTGTTCTGTTTCATTGCTCATAGTAGTCTCCTGCGGACTATTCCGGTTGCGCGATTGCGCCCTTGATCTGTTCGTTTTCGGGATCGTAGATTTCTATGATCTGTTCGACCTTGACCGCGGCGTTGCCCTGGTGCTCCCCGTACTGGCCACGGATAATCGGCATGTCCTCGGCAAGCACCATGACCTGCTCGGGTAAATCGATCGGGATAATGTCGCCGGCCCTGAAATTGATCAGGTCCGACACCGGCAAACTCTTTTCGACGAAGATGGCCTGCATATTGATCTTGGCATGCATCAATTCTTCCTTGAGCAAAATGGCCCAACGTTCGTCGATATCGCCATGATCGCTTTGCACGCCGGCATCGAGCGTGGTGCGTATCGGCTCGATCATCGAATAAGGCAAGACCACGTGGATATCCCCGCCGCCGCCGTCGAGTTCGATATGGAAACTCGACACAACGACGACCTCGGAGGGGCTGACGATATGCGCCATTTGCGGGTTGACTTCGTGCTTGTGAAAACCGAAGTTGACCGCCATCACCGGTTCCCATGCTTTCACCAGGTCGGCAAAGCATATGTGCACCACCTTCTCGATGACGCGGAGTTCGGTATGGGTAAAGTCACGCTCATCCGCGCTGGCCTGAATGGTTCCGTTGCCGCCGAAGAAGTGATCGACCAGCGTGAAAACCAGTTTCGAATCCAGCGTGATCAAACCGGTACCACGCAGCGGCGCCATTTTTACCATGCTCAGGCTGGTCGGCGTGGGCAGCGTCGAGACGTATTCGGAAAACTTGACCTTTTCGATGCCGTTGACCGAGATTTCCGGCGACTTGCGCAACAGGTTGAAAAAACTGATGCGGAAATAACGCGCGAAACGATCGTTGATCATTTCCAGCGTCGGCAGTCGCCCGCGGATGATACGTTCCTGGTTATTGAAATCGAAGGGCCTTGCCTCGCCGTCGAATTCGTCCACATCCGGCGACGCGACGATAGCGCCGTCGTCG
>JAOTUD010000452.1 GCA_029864065.1 Gammaproteobacteria bacterium
CATTCTACAGCATGGCGTTGTTACTCATTGTGTGGCTGCTCGTATCCGGTTGATCCATGACCTGTGTCGCCGCAGGCTATTCGCCCCTATAATGGAAACTGCATTTACGATGCTCCGCCATTTAAAACCAGGGCCCTGACCCCCAGATAGTGGTCGGAGGAGTGGCAGAAGTTTAACCCGTTTTTGACTTGTTCGCCCCAGCGGGTCCGGATGTAAGGAATTGAGAACTCATTATGCTAGCAAGAACCATTGCGATTTTTCTCTGGCTCGGTGCCGCGACCACTAGCGCCGCGGTTATCGAACCAGGCAAAGATGCTGCAGGTCCCGGCGGGCTCGGCGCCGGTAACAGCCGGGCATTGCCGTTGCTGGCCCAGGTGAGCACGGTTTACGGCAAGAAGGAAGCGCGCAGGATCGCGATCGAGGTCAAGCCGGGGAGCGCTGAAAAGATCATCAGGGTAAAGACGGAACGCGTGTTCCCGATCGCAATACTCGGAGCCGAGGACCTCGACGTAATCGCGATCAATCCGCGCACCATCCGGGTCAATGCAGCTGGCGGCAAACTGGTTGGCGGTTCCGACACCAGAACCTGCAAGCGCGAGGATGCCAACGCCGATGGCTACCAGGACCTGGTATGCCAGGTCAAAATTGCGGCCTTCCGGGTCGAAGCGGGCGAGACAGTGATGAACCTCGTCGCCGAAAGCTACGATCGCGTGCCCCTCAGGGGCGAGGCGGAGATCCAGCTGGTTACCGACTAGCCCGTATATCTCACCGATTTCCTACTGCGGACGCCGCAAAGCGCACTGTGACGCCCTCGCTACGTAAAACGGTGAGATATGCGGGCCAGGCGCCGCCCTCAGGGTTGCCGTCAAATCAATGGGCCCAGCTGCGTCGGGCTGCCGTCGCCGAAGCGGGCGAGACGGAAGCGGTTCAGGTCGTATTCGACGCTTTTATTCTGCACCAGGTCGGCCATCAGCTTACCGGCCCCGGGACCGATACCGAAGCCGTGCCCGCTGAAACCGGTCGAAATCCACAACCCGTCGATCCTGTCTGACTTATCGAGCACCGGCACCACGTCGGGCAACGCGTCGATCATGCCCGACCAGGCCTCGACCAGTTCGATGTCGCGCAGGGCCGGTACCCGGTCGGCCAGCCTCGCCCTGATACGCGCGACGGTTTTCGCCGTCGGTAGCGGATTTAGAACCCTGTGCCGGGTGTAGTTGGCATCGATCTTCAGCTCCGGAATGCGCAGCCTCAGCTTGCCGAGCGATGCCCGGATCAACGGCAGGAAATCCGGCAAAAACCCGAGGTGACTGATCGATGGAAAAACCTCGAGGTAGTCGGACGAGGCGACGGTATAGCCGCCATCGAGGCGCCGCCTGAATGAAACCTTGCTGCCCGACGCATTGCCGTTGAACAGCAGCGGCGCGGGGGCGGTGCGCGCCACGCTGGCCTTGACCGTGAGCTGCGGCAGGCGGATACCGCAGGCCTTTAACAGGAAAGTCGACCAGGAGCCGGCGGCGACCAGCACCGCGGCGGTGTTGATCGCGCCGCGCTCGGTGACGACCTCGCTGACGGCATTGTTTTGCGTGACGATTTCTTCGACCGCGCAATTCTCGATTATCGGCACGCCGCGTGCGCGCAGCGTTTGCGCCATCGCGGGCACCGCGAGCGCGGGTTCGGCGCGCGCGTCGTCGGGGGTGTAGAGCGCGCTTTGCCAGCGCGCCGGGCAGTCGGCCATCAGCGCTTCGAGTTGCCTGCGGTTCAGGCGGCGTGTTTCGAGCCCGTAATCGGGCGCGAACGCCATGAAGCGATCGTGATTGGCCATTTCCGCGTCGTTTTCGCACAGGTAGAGGCTGCCCTCGCGGCGGTAGCCGATATCGATACCGACCTCGTCGGCGATCTCCTGCCACAGGCGCAGGCTTTCGATGACGATCGGCAACTCGGCCTGGTCGCGACCCTGCTGCCGACACCAGCCCCAGTTGCGGCTCGACTGCTCACCGGCGACGACGCCTTTCTCGCACACGACGACGCTGAGTCCGGCCCTGTTCAGGTACCAGGTGGCGCAGATGCCGGCGATGCCGGCACCAACGACGACGACATCGGCGCTGGCGGGTAACTCCTGTGCTGGTGGCTGCATGTTTCGGACCCGGGGCGATAAAGTGACAGTTGCACGGCCGAATGATAAATTCTGCGTGGAATTTAGCAATCCTGCGAGGCTCGCATTAAACGTGGAAGTCATCCCGCAGTCCAGCATCATCGGCGCCGAAATCCGCGGCATCGACTTATCGAATTTGTCCGCGACCGGGCATGACCGGATCAACCAGGCGCTGCTGGATCACCAGGTGATTTTTTTCCGCGACCAGGTTTTGTCGCATCGGCAGTTCTGCGATTTTGCAGAACGGTTCGGGCCGCTGCAGGATTACCTCTTTGCCGACGGCGTCGACGGTTATCCGTATATCACCGAAATCGTCAAGACCGAAAGCGAAACCGAGAGCTTCGGCGACTTCTGGCATTCGGATTCCACCTATCTCGAGCGCCCGCCAAAGATCACATTGCTCTATGCTCGGCAACTGCCGCCGCGCGGCGGCGATACGCTTTTCGCCGATACCTATGCGGCCTACGAGGATTTATCCGATGGTTTGCAAGCATGCCTCGGGGAACTCAACGCAATCAATTCTGCCAGCGTGGTGCCGCGCGACGAAAACATTTACGCCGAGGTCAAGAGCAGGAACAGTGATAAAAAAGACCAGCAAGCGATACATCCGGTCATTCGCAGCCACGATGAAACCGGCCGAAAATCGCTCTTTGTCAATAGCATTCATACCCTCGCTTTCGAGGGCATGACCCGACGGGAAAGCCTGCCGCTGCTGCACTATCTTTGCGCGCGCGTGGAGCAGCCCGAATACAGTTTTCGGTTACGCTGGCACGAGAATACGCTGGCGCTGTGGGACAATCGCTGCACCCAGCACTACGCGCTGAACGACTACCATGGCTTTCGGCGGGTCATGCATAGAATTATCGTCGAGGGCGAGCGCCCGCGCTGAGCCGGACGGGTTTACGCCGCCGCGATGGACACAAACGGGAGACATCACAATGGCAGGTTACTGGGTAATCCGGGGGTCCGAAATCAGGGATCCGGCGGCGCTGCAGGAATACGGCAAGCTGTGGGCGGGTATCGCAGCGCGCTTCGACGCGGAGATCATCGCCGGCAAGGGTATTATCGATACCCGCGAGGGGCCGGCGTATCCGCGGCAGCTGATCATCCGCTTTGCCAGCTATCGGCAGGCGGTCGACTGTTACGAGGACGCCGCGTATCGGCAGGCGATGAAACTGGCGCACCGAGCCTACGACCGCGAATTATCGATCTTGGAAGGCTGACTGCGGGTCACCGGCAGGTTCGGATTTAT
>JAOTUD010000453.1 GCA_029864065.1 Gammaproteobacteria bacterium
AAAGCCTGTTCTGGGCCGGTACGGCGCCTTCGAAATCGACCCTGAAGGCGACTTCGTTGCTGCGAATCAGGTTGCTGATTTTCCCCGGGGACATGTGATCGCTGAGACCGGTAACGCCGCCGCGCTGTTCGTTCTGCAGTCCCCACAGCGGTCCGGGCACGCGCGGCACCAGTACGAACAGGATCAGCATCAGCGGCACCGACAACAACACCAGGCGCGCGCTGCTGTGCAACCGTTCCGTCAGCGAAACGCTGTCGTCGCGCTGGTTCAGCGTTATCAATGTCGCGGTAATGACGATCAGCGTGACGAACATCATCGCCGCCGTGAGGATGCTTTGCGAGTAGAGAAAATGGGTTGCGATCAGGAAATAGCAGAGGAAAACCAGAATCAGCATGTCCCTGTGCCGTTTGCTTTCGAGGAACTTGAAAGAGGTCATGACCGTCAACAGCGCGAGTCCAGCGTCCCGGCCGACGATGGTCCAGTATTCGGCGAATACGCCGATACCGCCGAGCAGCACCAGCGGGATCAGCACCCATTTGGGTATTTCGCGCAGCTTGCCGAGATTTTGCAGTCCGCGCCAGCCGAGCGCGGCCAGCACCATGACGATGACCCAGATCGGCAGATTGGCGAAATGAGGCGCAATCGAGAACAGGAAACAGAAGCAAACCGCGAATATGCTGGCACGACTAGACAGCTCCTGCGGGATCGAGCGCATCGGCAGGTTCGGGTTAGACGGCATCGTTCACCACCGTGCCGCTGCCCTGTGGCGGGTCACCGACGCCGCCGCGCCGGAAGATTGTAACAACGGACGGTTAATCATGATCGCCCCCGAACTCCCGGTTGAAATCGAATTGCCGGAATACCGCTAGCGCCTGCAGGCAATTATGTTTGTGCGCGCTGCCATAGCCCTGTTCGATGGTAATACCGGGAAGTTTCAGCCCGTATTTCTGCTCCTCGCTTTCGGCGGCCAGCACCAGCGCCGTCATGAAACTCAGCTTGTCTTCGAGCGCGGCATCGGCTAGCAGATCCCAGTCGATCCACAGCGAGGGCCGCGCCTGTCCCTGGAAGGTCTTGGTCAATAGTCCTCGGCCCTGGGCGTAGGCTTTCCACGAAATATGGCGCAGCGATTCGCCCTCGCGATGCTCGCGCAAGCCCGCAAAATCGTCTCCCTCGATAGTGCTGGTCGAGGTCTGGCCATCGTATTGTTCGACCATCGAGTGCTGCAGCTTGACGTTGGTGGCGGGCCGGGGATAAATCAGGATCGGCAGGTCGAAACGGAGCCAGCCCCAGGCGTGGAACAGGCCGGTCGGATAGCGCGTAAAAACGGTAATGCCAGCAGGTTTGAACTCGCCCCTGCGCTTTGTCGGCAGTTTAAGTTTCACCGTGCAGCCGCCCTCCGGGCCAAGTTTCAGGTAAACCGGCTGCTGCTCCAGGTACTGGATACCGATCGCGTAACGCCGCGAATTGTTGCTATGGCTGACCTCGAACTTGAACTCGCACAGCTCGCCGCAGAAGACCGGTCGCGGGATTTGCATGCGCACGGTGATGCCGAGCAGGTTCTTGTGCGTGTACCACAGGCTGATGATGCCGAGCGAGGTCAGCATGAAGGTCAATACGAACGCCATGCTGTTCTGGTAGTTGATTGCCGCCAGGAACAGGAACAGCATCATGATCGCGAACAGGTAACCGAAACGTGTCGGCAGTATGTAGAGCCTGCGGTTATGCAGCAGGATGCTGTCGCCGCTCGGCGGATTATGGCTCTCGAACCAGTGGTCGATGCGCCGCCGCAGGGGTCGCGGCAAACTTAGCGACAGCATGACCGAATCCTAGGGGATCGGGGTCTGTTCCAGCAAATCGTCGACCAGGTCCATGGTCGGACGGCTATGTTGCTCGGAAGGAGTGAGCCGGTGGTCGGCAATCGCGCCGAATACCGCTTGCACGTCGCCCGGCTCGACATGTCCGCGGCCGTTCATCAGCGCCCAGGCCTTGCTGGCCTGGATAATCGCGAGTCCCGCGCGTGGTGAAATGCCGTAGACGAACAGGCCCGGATTACGGGTTGCCTGGATCAGCTGCTGGACATAGTTCAACAGGGGTTCCGAGCAGTGAATATTGTCGACCTCGGCCTGGATCGCGATGAAACGATCGACGCCGAGTACCGGGCGCATACGCTGCAGTAAATCGCGTGGATTCTCGCCGGAGAGCAGCGCGCGTTCGGCCGCCTGGTCGGGGTAGCCCAGGGTTATCTTCATCATGAAGCGATCGAGCTGCGATTCGGGCAACGGAAAGGTGCCCGACTGGTCGAGCGGATTTTGCGTACCGATGACGAAGAAAGGTTCATCCAGTCGATGGGTTGTGCCCTCTACGGTGATCTGCTTTTCTTCCATCGCCTCGAGCAGGGCGCTCTGGGTCTTGGGGGTGGCGCGGTTGATCTCGTCGGCCAGCAGGAAATGCGCAAAAACGGGCCCGGGATGAAACCGGAATACCTGTTTATCGGGGTCGAAAATGGATACCCCGAGAATATCGGCGGGCAGTAAATCGCTGGTGAACTGGATGCGGTTGAAATCGAGAGCGAAGGCGCGCGCGATGGTCTGCGACAGGGTCGTCTTGCCGACGCCGGGCAGATCCTCGATCAGGCAGTGGCCGCGCGCCAGCAGGCAGCAGACCGCGAGGCTTATCTGGGTGGACTTGCCCAGGATAATGGTTTCTATCGCGCGCAGGGCCTTATTTATCTCGGCCTGAATCCCCGCGAGCGAATGATCCGTCGAATCCAGCATCGGGTATCTCGATAAAATAGAAAGTATAGAACTATGCGACAGATTCTAGCCGAAAACGTTTAATTGTTCCGGGAAATAAGACACGCGCTGTCACACGGTCTTGCGATGGCCTTGCGGCTTCCAGGCCGGGGAAATGACGTCCGGCATGCTTGAACGACCCAGCAATCGGGCCGAGGCCAGCGTCATCGAGCCGTAACGCCGGTTGATCTGATCCATGGCCAGGTGCGCGCGTGCGCGCGCGGGATGTTTGCGCTGGAACAGGTCATCCTGCATCGGCGGTTTCGGATCCAGCGCGACAATACGGATTTGCCAGATTCCCTGGCCGCGCCAGTTTTCGCTGATCCAGCGTTGCCCCAGGCGATATATCACGCCCTCGTCGTCGCTCGGCAACAGCGAACGCAGCGTGGTCCTGAGCCAGCCACGGTAGAGACGCAGCTCGAACAGGTACTGCTGCGCCACCAGGTGATTGCCGCGTAAGCGCTCGGCGAGCCGGTGGGCCATGTGCATCAGGTACACGCGAATCGTTTCGGCATCGCGGGTGTTGGGCGGCAGCACCTTGCCGTGGCCGAGCGAGCGCGCCGCGGGGATGCCGGGTTTGACCGGTTCCGGGTCCAGCCCC
>JAOTUD010000454.1 GCA_029864065.1 Gammaproteobacteria bacterium
CCAGCGACAACAGGTGCAGCGGGTTGCGCAGCATGCCGGGAGAAATCCTAGTCAAAATGACGATAGCCCTTGTGATCGTCCAGATCGACGCTTTGCTCGCCGACTCGCAGGTGGTACCCGGATTCGGTAATTTCCCCGACCGGGGACAATCGGCATTCCGGGTGCTCTCGATTCCAGGATTCGATTTCGCCACGATGCGCGGGCGGGACGGTGCAGCATATCTCGTAGTCATCGCCGGCATCGAGCGCGTAGTGGTAGGCATTTTGTTGTTCGATCCACGAATTTACCGGCAACGCAATCTGCGCGATCCTCGCGCCGCACTTGCTGGCATCCAGGATATGTTTCAAATCACCAACCAGCCCGTCCGATATATCGATCGCCGCACTGGCGAATTCGCGCAGAAAAGAAGCCAGCTCGAGCCGCGGTTGCGGGCGATTCAACGCCAGTGCGCATTTTGCCCGCAGCGACTGCGGTAGCTCGATTTTGCCCCCGCCCTGCGCGAGCCCGAGCGCCGCGTTGCCGAGTTCCCCCGATACCAGGATAATGTCCCCGGGCGCGGCCCCGCTTCGCGTGACGAAGTTTCCCGCCGGCACCAGCCCCGCGATCTGTATGCTGATGGAGAGCGCTCCGCGACAGGTGTCGCCACCGATCAACTGCAGCCTGAAGGTATCGGCGGTTTGCTTCAATCCATTGGCGAACCGGGACAACCAGTGAGTATCGGCATCGGCCAGGGTCAGGGACATCTGAAACCATGCGGGCTTCGCGCCCATCGCCGCGATATCGCTGAGATTGACCGCAAGCGCCTTGTAGGCGATATCGGCGGGCCGGGTGTTTTTCGGGAAATGAACCCCTCCGACCAGGGTATCGATCGCAACCACCAGTTGCTGACCTTGCGGCACCTCGACTACCGCGGCATCGTCTCCGATACCGAGCACGGTACAGTCGGAAGCCTGTCCGATTTTGGTAAAATACTGCTCGATAATCGCGAATTCGTTCACTGTCGCTGTCCCGGGGGTGGATGATCAGCCGGCCACTTCGACCTTGCGTAACTCCTCGCATAGCGGATCGAGTACGCCATTGACAAACTTGTGGCTATCGTCAGCGCCGTAGGTCTTGGCGAGATTGATCGCTTCGTTTATGACAACCCTGTAGGGAATCTCGAGATGGTTTTCCAGTTCGTAGGTCGCGATGCGCAGGATATTGGTTTCGATCGGATCGAGGTGATCTACGAAGTTGGTGACGTACTTGCGGTAACGCTGGTCGAGCGCATCGGCCCGTGGCGGGATCTGGTACAGCAGTTCGAGAAAATACTCCTCGTCACCGGATGCGACCCCCTGATCCTGCAGGTAATGGTCCCTTATCCAGTCGAGGTCCTCGCCGGAGAGCTGCCACTGGTAAAGCGCCTGCATCGCCTTGTCGCGCGCATGCCTGCGTTTCTTGACAAACCGCGCCTTGTCATTCACCGGGAGTCCTTCGCGTCACTTGATTTTACGCAACAGGCTGATCATCTCCATCGCGCTCATGGCGACCTCGTGGCCCTTGTTGCCGGCCTTGGTGCCGGCGCGCTCTATCGCCTGCTCGATGGTATCGGTGGTTAACACGCCGTTCAGAATCGGCAACGAATGCGCCAGCGCCAGCGATGACAGCGCCTTGGCGCTTTCGCCGGCAACGATATCGAAATGCGGGGTCGCACCGCGGATTACCGCACCCAGCGCGATGACCGCGTCGTGCTTTCCGGCGGCCGCGTATTTCTGCACCACCAGCGGGATCTCGAGCGCACCCGGTACGTGACTGACGGTGATATCGCCGGCGCCGATCCCGGCGCGCTGCAGCGTATCGAGCGCGGCGTTGAGCAGGCTTTCGACGATGAAACCGTTCCAGCGCGCGGCGACGATCGCAATTTTGGCCTTGCTAACCGTCAGGTCTCCATCGACTTTGTTGGGATCTGCCATAGTGTTACCCCTGATCAGAATAATAATCTACCACTTCGAGACCGAAGCCCGCGAGGCCGTGGAAAACCTTCGGCGCGCTCAGCAGGCTCATCTTGCGCACTCCGAGATCGGCCAGGATCTGCGCCCCGATACCGTAGGTGCGCTGATCGTCGCCATGTTCTTCGTCGGCGTGCCCAAGAATGATCGATTCGATCATGTTGACCATGTCCCGGGGCGTTTCGGGCTGACGCAGGAACACGATGACGCCCTCGCCGGCCTTGGCGATGGTGCGCATGACGTCGCGCAGCGGCCAGCCCCGGCCCTGCGTGCCGGCCAGCGAATCGACCAGCGTATTCTGCACATGCACCCGCACCGGGATGGGTTTTTCGGGATCGATCTTGCCCTTGACCAGTGCCAGGTGCACTTGCTGCGCGATGCTGTCTTCGAAGGCATACAGCTTGAATTCGCCGAAATCGGTCGGGAAGCGGGATTCGACGATTCGTTCGACGGTGTGCTCGTTCTCTATCCGGTATCGAATCAGGTCCTCGATGGTGCCGATTTTCAGACCGTGTTGCATCGCGAACTTTTCCAGATCCTTGCGCCGCGCCATGGAACCGTCGTCGTTCAGAATCTCGACGATGACCGCGGCCGCCTCGAATCCCGCGAGTTTAGCCAGGTCGCAGCCCGCCTCGGTGTGTCCGGCGCGAAACAGCACGCCGCCCTTGCGCGCCATCACCGGGAAAATGTGCCCGGGTTGCACGATGCTCTCCGGAGTCGCATCGGGCCTGATTGCGGCATGTATCGTGGTGGCACGATCCGCCGCCGAGATGCCGGTGGTGACGCCTTCGGCCGCCTCGATCGAAACCGTAAAATTGGTCTCCATCGCGGCGCGGTTATCCCCGACCATCAGCGGCAGCCGCAACTGCTTGCAGCGCTGCTCCGACAGCGTCAGGCAGATCAGGCCGCGGCCGTACTTGGCCATGAAATTGATGTGTTCGGCGGTAACCGCCTCGGCGGCCATCAGGATATCGCCCTCGTTTTCGCGATCTTCATCGTCCATGATCACGACCATCTTGCCGGCCTTGATATCGTCGATAATCTCCTGGGTCGAATTCAGCGTCATGTCAAACTTAACTGGCTTGTTCATCTTTTATAAATCCGGAGTTTATCAGGGTTTCGAGCATCTGTTTGTCTTTGTCTGCGGCCCCTGCGGCCCGGCCCTGCAGCAGCCGTTCCAGGTAGCGGGCGATAATATCGACTTCGATATTGACCCGGGTGCCGGGCTGATAGTACTCGAAAATCGTTTTTTGCCGGGTGTGCGGCACGACGTTCACATCGAATCGGTTGGCGTCGACGGCGTTTACGGTCAGGCTGGTGCCATCCACGGTAACCGAACCCTTGGCCGCGATATAGTGTTGAATATCAGGCGCGACCTCGAAACGATAACGGATCGAGCGCGC
>JAOTUD010000455.1 GCA_029864065.1 Gammaproteobacteria bacterium
GACGAGGAATTCCTGACCTATATCCGCGAGACCTGCGAAACCGTTTATCATCCGAGCGGTACCTGCCGCATCGGCGCGGCGCAGGACGCGATGGCGGTCGTGACCCCGGACCTCAGGGTCAAGGGTGTCGGCGGGCTGTGGATCGCCGACGCCTCGGTATTCCCGAGCATGGTAACGGTCAATATCTGCAATACCGTGATGATGGTCGCCGAGCGCGCGGTCGAATTTATTTGATGCGCTCGCGATTCGATACACGCGCCTTATCGACCCCTCGCCGCGCAACCGGGTCGCGTCGAGTCTCGGCTGGAAGCTCGTTAATTCCAGTGTTTATACTTTGCGCCACTGCTGGATGCCCTGATGCCTGATTTCTACGTTATCGCCCGCGAGGCGGGCGCCGAAAATTCCGCTATTCCGACCTGGGCCTGCCGCGACGACAACCCGGCGGCGCTGGCGCGCGATTACAATGCATCGGTCGAGCGACTCGATATCGACGCGGTGCCGGGCGCGTTCCAGCTGCTAAATGTCCTCGCAGCCGAAGAATGCGAACGCCTGGTCGCGCTCAGCGAATCGCTCGGTTACCTCGAAGACGCCGCGGTATCGCTGCCGCGCCGCATCCGTCATAACGATAGCTTCACCTGGATCGCCGACGACGCAACCTGCGACATCATCTGGCAGCGCTGCCGTCCCCTGATGCACGACGCCAGCGATTACAACAGGGCTAAAGCGGTACTGGGGCTGAATGCCCGCTTGCGCTTCTATCGCTACGGCGTGAACGACTATTTTGCGCCGCATACCGACGGCTCGTGGCCCGGTTCGCGCGTCGTTGACGGTGAGCTGATCGACAACGCCTTCAACGATCGCTGGAGCCAGCTCAGTTTCCTGCTGTTCCTGAGCGAGGATTACCAGGGCGGCGCCACGCAATTTTATGTCGACAGGGACGATTCGAGACGTCCCGCGCGTGGTCCTGAAGATGCCGGCATCGTCGACGTGCGCACGCCGCTCGGCGCCGCGCTGTGCTTTCCGCACGGCACGCATCCGCTGCACTGCCTGCACGCGTCGCAGCGGATCAGCGCCGGCACCAAGTACATTATCCGCTCCGACGTCCTGTTTGAACTCTGATATAAAATCCGTTCCCTAAATTACGGGGAGTTAAGTATTGTGTCCCCGGAATTATCGGTCGGATCCACGCCCATGAAATAGAGGGCGCTGTCGAGATCCGAGGCGTCGATGTGGCAGCTGGTCGCAGCGCGCAAGACCGGCTTGGCGTGGTAGCCGATACCGAGACCGGCGGCGGTCAGCATCGGCAGGTCGTTGGCGCCGTCGCCGATAGCGCAACAATCCCTGAGCGTGAGTCCGCGCGCCTGCGCGCGTTGCTGTAAAACCTGGCACTTGAGGTCGGCATTGATGATCGGTTCGCGCACCCTGCCCGTCAGCTGGCCGGACTCGAGTTCGAGCCGGTTGCAATGGACTTCGTCGAAACCGAGTCGCCGCGCGATCGGCTGTGCCACCTGCGTAAAGCCGCCGCTGATCAGAATCGTGTGCACCCCGGCGGCCGTGGCGCCGGCGACGAGATTTTCGGCGCCCGGGTTCAGGCGGACCTGCCGTGCGACGTCGTGGAAAACCTGCTCGGGTTGCCCGGCGAGCATTGCGATGCGCTCGCGCAGCGCCTCGTTGAAATCGATTTCGCCGTGCATTGCGCGCGCGGTAATAGCGGCAATACGCTCGCCCATGCCCAGCGCGGCGGCAACCTCGTCGAGGGTCTCGGCAGCGACTATCGTCATGTCCATGTCGCAGATCAGCAGTCGCTTGCCGCGCTCGCTCACCGGCTGCACGTATACATCGGCATCACACAGCTTTTCTCGCAAAGTCTGAAATAGCGCCCAGGCCCGGCCGGGCTGGCTTTCGAAAGTCAGGTCACAGGCGTTGGCGGCGAGCCGCCGCTGAGCGCTAACCTGCAGTTCACCGAGTTCTGCGCCAAGCGCCGCCAGCGCCCGGTCGAGGTCCCCGCCGCTGCAAACCGTCGCGACGAACGGCTGCGACGCGCTACTGCGCCGCAGCCATTTCGGCGCCTGGGCCTGGCCCGGCGCGGTCATTGTATCGCCGGAAAATGCAGGTATTGCACGTTGTTGATATTCGGCAGCGAACGCAGGTGCTCGAGGTCCTCGCTGTCGAGCTGCTCGTCTATTTCCAGCAGCACCATCGCGTTGCCGTTTTGCGCATCGCGGCCGAGGTGCATGTTCGCGATATTGATGCCCCGCTGCGCGCAGGTGGTGCCGATATCGCCGATGACCCCGGGCTTGTCGTGGTTGGTGATGTACAGCATGTGCGCGCCGAGCTTGGATTCGAGCGGTATGCCCCTTACGTCGATCACGCGCGGCCGGTGCTGTATCAGCGTGCCGCAAATGCTGCGCGATTTGGTCTCGGTTTCGACCCCGACCGTGATGCGGCAAGGGTATTCGTCGCGCCCCTCGTTGTGCGCCTCGATGACGTCGATATTGCGCTCGCGCGCGACCTCGCGTGCGTTGACCGAGTTGACGTAGCTGCTGTGATGCTCGAGCACCGACTGCACCACCTGCAGGGTCAGCGGCGACACGTTCTGGTCGTTCGCCTCGCCACCGTAGGTTACCGTCAGGGTCTTGATCGGGTCGTGGGTCAGCTGGCCGATGAACGATCCGAGGCACTGCGCGAGCTGCAGGTAGGGCCGCAGCAGCTGCGCCTCCTCGGCGCTGATGCTCGGCGCATTGATCGCGTTGTTGACCGCGCCGGTCAGCAGGAAGCTACTGATCTGCTCGGCGATCTGGATCGCGACCTTCTCCTGCGCCTCGATCGTCGACGCGCCAAGATGCGGCGTACAGATCACGTTGTCCAGTTCGAACAGCGGATTGTCCCGCGCCGGTTCGACCTCGTAGACGTCGAGCGCCGCACCCCTGATATGGCCGCTTTCGAGCGCTACCTTCAGCGCGAGCTCGTCGACCAGCCCGCCGCGCGCGCAGTTGATCAGCATGCTGCCCTTTTTCATTTTGTTGATCGCGCTGGCGTCGATGATGTTGCTGGTCTCGGGCGTTTTCGGCACGTGCAGCGAAACGATGTCGGAACTGGCCAGCAGGGTATCGAGGTCGACCTTCTTGACGCGCAGCTTGTCGGCGCGCTCCTCGGTCAGAAAAGGATCGTAGGCCTGCACATGCAAACCGTAGCCAATCGCTTTCTCGGCGACGATCGAGCCGATGTTGCCGGCGCCGATCAGCCCCAGCGTCTTGCCGGTCAATTCGATACCCATGAAACGCGACTTCTCCCACTTGCCGGCATGCGTCGAGCTGTTGGCCTGCGGTATATGGCGCGCCAGCGCCAGCATCATCGCCATCGCGTGCTCGGCGGTC
>JAOTUD010000456.1 GCA_029864065.1 Gammaproteobacteria bacterium
GGGCGGTTACCGCGACTCGATTTTGCGCGATATTTTACCGGTGATCATGGCAGAGCAGGCGCAGCCCGAGTTTGCGCGCGAGATCAGGATCCAGCCGACCGCCGCGGCCCTGGTGCACCCGGCATTGATGGTTGCCGACAGCAACGAAAAGTCGATCGCGCGCTGGTTGACGCTGCCGCCGCTAACCATCGTCAACCCGATCCGGCAAATCAAGCCCGGGGCCACGCTGTTACTGACCAGCGCAGCAAACGGCGACGACGAGCCCTGGGTGGCGATGGCGATGCAACGTTACGGCCGCGGCAAGGTCATCGCGTTTCCGGTACAGAATTCCTGGCTGTGGCAAATGCATCATGAAATCGACCTGCAGGACCAGACCCATGAAATCCTGTGGCGCCAGTTGCTGCGCTGGCTGGTCGAAGGCGTGCCGGAGCGCGTCAGCCTGACGCTGGCGACGCACTCGGTTGCGCGCGACGGCGTCATCAGTCTGCGCAGCGAAGTGCTGGACCCCGATTACGAGCCTTACCAGCAGGCGCGGGTGCGCGCGGTGGTGACGACGCCGCAGGGGCTGGAGCAGTTCCAGCCGCTGTCGCGGCATCCCACCCTGGCCGGCGTCTACGAGGCGGAAATCGCGCTTGCAGATGCGGGAGACTACCGGCTGCGCGTCGAGCTCGAGGAGGCGGAGGAGGTCATCAGCAGCGCTACGTCGCGGATCGAGGTGACCCGCGACGGCGCCGAGTACTACCGCTCGGAAATGAATGAATCGTTGTTACGCAGAATTGCAGCCGAAACCGGGGGCGGATTTTTCGCCCCGGACGATGCCGGCGCCGTGGTGGACGCGCTCGCGGCGCAACAGCGCGGCGCCAATGCGCTGGTGCGCTATGAACTCTGGGACATGCCGCTGCTGTTTGTGCTGCTGGTACTGACTTTGAGCCTGGAATGGGGGTATCGGCGTTGGCGCAACCTCGTTTGAGAACCGCGCTTGCGATGAGCCTGCTGCTGGCGTGGAACGCCGCTGCGGCGCGGCATCATTTGCTGATCGTCAGCGGCATCGGCGGCACCGACGAGTTCAGCCAGCAGTTCGCCAGAAGGGCCGGCAGCCTGTACCAGTCTGGACTCGATGCCGACATCGATCCCGCTAATATCCACCTGTTGAGCGCGCAACAGGTGCCGCAGGCGTCAGGCCGGACACGCGCTGCCGACAAGGCGACGCTGCTGCGGACGATCGACGAAATTGGCGCCAGTGCAGGCACCGGCGACATGGTTTTCATCGTGCTGGTCGGCCACGGCAACCCGCGCGGCGACGGCGCCGTGTTCAATCTGCCGGGCCCCGACATTTCCGCCGCAGAACTCGCCGCGAAACTCGCCGGGTTCACCGGGCAAACCCTGGTCGTCGTCAATACCGCCTCGGCCAGCGGTCCCTTTGTCGGGGCGTTGAGCGGGGACAACCGGGTCATCATCACCGCGACCTCTAGCGGCCGCGAATATCACGCGACGCTATTTGGAGAATATTTCGTCGCCGCCCTCGCCGACGCGGGCGCCGACCGCGACAAGGACCAGCGAATCTCGATGCTGGAAGCCTTCGATTACGCGCGCCGCGAGGTGCGCCGCGAGTTCGACAGCGAAAAGCGCCTGCTGACCGAGCACGCGCTGCTCGACGACAACGGTGACGGCGTGGGCAGCCTCGAGCCCGGCGAGTTCGCCGCGGACGGAGAGGTTGCGAACCGCACCTACCTGCAGCAGCCGCGCTCGCTCGCGACCGGGGCGGACGCGGAAATGGTGGCGATGCTGGAACGCAAGCGGGATATCGAGATCGCCATCGGGAACCTTAAGAAGCGCCGCGAAAACATGTCCAGCAACGTTTATTACGATGAACTCGAAGTGTTGCTGGTCGATCTCGCCTTGCTCAGCCGCAAAATCAGGATGCTGCAATGAAATCGATCTTTGCATGGGTGCTGCTTGCCGTGGCGCAACTCGGTCACGCCGCGAGCGACGCGCAGCTGGAGCGGATTCAGGCGCTGCGCCTCGCCGGCGACTACCAGCAGGCAATCGATCTGGCCGGCAGCGAACTCGCCGCCGACGATCGGGATGCGCGCCTGCTAAACCTGCTCGGCGAGCTGCGGGCCGACACCGGTAACCTCGATGCGGCGGCGCTGCGCTTCGCGCAGGCCGGCGAACTGCCCGGCCCCGAGCGGCTGGTGGCGCGGCTCAACCTCGCCGAACTCCACCTGCAAAAAGGCGAGCGCGAGGCTGCCGAAAACCTGTTGCGCGAGATTCGCACGGCTTATCGAACGCAATCCGGCCTCGGCGCGCGCGATCTGTACGCGGTCGCGAGCGCAACCCGGCACCTCGGCGAGTCCGATCCGCAATTGTTCAAGGAAGCGGTTCGATTATTCGACGACGCCATCGAGCGCGATCCCTCCGACCCGCTGGCGGGCATCGCGCTCGGCGAGCTGTTGCTGGAAAAATACAATAACCAGGAAGCGCTGCAGGTATTCCAGGAAGTGCTGAGGGCGAACCAAGAGCATCCGCTCGCGCTGCTCGGACTGGCGAGAAGCCAGCATTTCGACTA
Organism: Gammaproteobacteria bacterium; assembly: GCA_029864065.1. Lineage (GTDB taxonomy): Bacteria > Pseudomonadota > Gammaproteobacteria. The sequence goes on from JAOTUD010000456.1 coordinate 2,570, forward strand.
TTCGTCGGACGCGGTGTTGACCACGCTGGGCGCGCTGCAGATCAACCCCAACCTGGTTCCCGCACGGGTTTTCATGGCGCGCCTGTTCATCGAGCTGGAGCAATACGACGATGCCAGGCACGAGGCCGAGCGGGCGCTCGAGGTCAACCCGGTCGCGCTCGAGGCCCTGGCCATGCTCGGCGTGATCGCCCATCTCGAGCGCGATCAGGCCGAATTCGAGCGCATCGAGAGCCGTATCCTCGAGCTTAACCCGGGATACGCGGGCTTTTACACGGCGCTCGCCGACCTGGCGTCGCAAAACCGGCTCTACCAGGATGCGGCGGGATTCGCTGCGACCGCGATCGAACTCGATCCGAAGTCGTGGCGGGGTTACGGCCTGCTGGGCATGAACCAGCTGCGCCTCGGCCTGATGCGGCCGGGCAGGGCGAATCTCGAGCGTTCCTTCGCCGGCGACCCGTACAACGTCTGGATCAAGAATACGCTGCAGCTCGCCGACTCCTTCGACGAATACGTCGAAATCGAGGCCGGTCGCTTCGTGGTGGTACTGCACGGGCGCGAAAACGCGTTGCTGCGGGAGTATGTCGAGGAGCTGGCGCAGCTGGCCTACCGGCATTTCAAGGCGCGCTACCGCCACGAGCCGCAACAACCGATACGCGTCGAGCTGTACCCGGATCACGCCGATTTTTCGGTGCGCTCGGTCGGGCTGGCGGGGGTCGGCCTGCTCGGGGTATGCTTCGGCCCGGTGGTGGCGATGGATTCGCCGTCGGCGCGCGAGCGCGGCGCCTTCAACTGGGGATC
>JAOTUD010000457.1 GCA_029864065.1 Gammaproteobacteria bacterium
GCGATTTGGCCAGTGCAGCTGATACAGATCGATATAATCGGTTTGCAGTCGTTTCAGACTGCCTTCGATGCTGCCCCGGATTTTTTGCGGGCTGATTTCGATGCCGTCCTGCAGGTAGGAAATGCCCTCGCCGGCTACCTTGCTGGCGAGGATTACCTGGTCGCGTTTACCGGATTTCGCGACCCAGGTACCGATAATCTCCTCGGTACGGCCTGCGGTTGCGGCAGACGTCGGATTCGACGGGTAGAGCTCGGCGGTATCGATGAAGTTGACGCCGTGATCAAGCGCAAAGTCGATCTGTGCGTGCCCCTCGGCTTCGCTGTTCTGGGTGCCCCAGGTCATCGATCCGAGGCAAATCTCGCTGACCTCGATGTCGCTGCGGCCGAGCTGCCGGTAACGCATCAGGATTTCTGGTTGTAGTTCAGGTCCAGGATTCGCTGGGTGTCCTGCTCCAGCTCCTCGAGACCCAGCTGCCGGTAAGCCTGCAGCTGCAGCTGCAGCGCAGGCCTGATAACGCTCGAGCCCTGGTAATTCTGCAGGATATAGCGGGTGCGATTCGCGACCGCGACCCAGGCCTCTCGTTCGGCGTAATAGCTGGCGATTTTGTAATCCGCGCGGGCCAGTTCGTTGCGCAGGTAAATCATGCGTTTACGCGCATCCGCGCCGTACTTGCTGTCCGGGAAGCGCTGTATCAGCAGTCTGAAATCGTTGTAGGCGTTCTGCAGCAGATTCTTGTCATAGGCTGACAGGTCTCGTTCCGACAGCACGTCGAGTATCGTGCCGCCGCGCTCGAAATTCACCAGGCCTTTCAGGTAGTAAGCGTAATCGACCGACTCGTGGCGGGGGTGAAGCTTGATAAAGCGTTCGAGTGCGGTCAGCGCCGAATCGGGCTCGTCGAACTTGTAATATGCATAAGCGACGTCTATCTGCGCCTGGGTGGCATACTTCCCGAACGGGAAACGCGATTCCAGGGTTTCGTAGTATTCGATCGCGGTCAGGTAATTCTCCTTGGCGAGTTCGCTGCGGGCCGCGTTGTAAAACTTTTCCACGGTCCAGTCGGCAGTAACGTCGATTTCTTTTTCCGGGCCGCAGCCGACCAGGCCGAGTGCAATGACGATGTAGATAATAAAACGCATGTGGGTGGCTATTTTGTTAAGATCGAATCAGGTATCGAGCGACGAGGCAGGCAGTATAACCAGCGCATGAAATTAATTCAGCAAAGTTTCCAGATAGAAAAACAACTGGCCGGAAACCGCCTCGATCAAGCGCTGCAAAGGCTGCTCCCCGACTATTCACGCAGCAGGATCCAGCAATGGATTCAGCAGGGATTCGTTTGTATCAACCAGGAGCAATGCAAGCCCAGGCAAAAGGTTTTCAGCGGAGACCTGGTGGTTCTCGACGTACCCGAGCAAAACCAGATATCAGACCTGCCGCAGGCGGTCGAGTTCGCCATTCTCTACGAGGACGAAGATTTGTTCGTCATCGACAAACCGGCAAACCTGGTGGTGCATCCTGCCGCCGGTCATCGGGATGGAACCCTCGTGAACGGCCTGTTAGCGCGAGATCCGCGGCTGGAGCAGCTACCGCGTGCCGGTATCGTGCATCGGCTCGACAAGGACACCACCGGCATCATGGTGGTGGCGCGCAACCTCAGGGCGCACAGCTGGCTGGTCGAACAGCTGCAGGCGCGCCTTGTCAGGCGGGAGTACGTCGCTATCGCCCAGGGCGTTATTACCGCTGGGCGCCGCATCGAAACCGGGATTGCGCGCCATCCGCAAAACCGCAAGAAGATGGCGGTAGCGGAGCGGGGCAAAACGGCGATTACCCATTTCCAGGTGGCGCGCAAATTCGGTCATTACAGCCTGATCCGGCTGCAGCTCGAAACCGGCCGCACCCACCAGATTCGGGTGCACATGGCTTATATCAATCACCCGTTGCTGGGCGACGCCGTCTATGGCGGGCGCATGCGTATTCCGGCGGGGGCGGATGACGAGTTGGTGGCGGTGATCCGGGGCTTCAAACGTCAGGCCCTGCATGCCGAGCGGCTGGGCTTTATGCATCCGCGAAGTCGCGAGCCGGTAAGTTTCGAGGCACCGCTGCCGCGGGATTTTCGGCAACTGCTCGACGCGCTGGAACAACATGATTGAAACCATCCGGCCGCAGTGGCCCGCGCCCGCCGCGATTCGCGCCTGTTGCACGACGCGCGTCGGTGGCGTGAGCGAAGCCCCGTTCGACAGCCTGAACCTGGGACTTCACGTCGGTGACATCGATGCCAGGGTTATCCAAAACCGCGAGCGCCTGCAGCGGCAGTTGGAGCTGCCGACCGAACCCGTCTGGCTTCGCCAAATCCACGGTACGCAGGTCGTGGTGCCGGGGCAGAACCGCGGCCGTGAAGCCGATGCCGCGATAACCCGGCAACCCGGCGTCGTCGCGGTAGTGCTGGTCGCGGATTGCCTGCCCATCCTGCTGTGCAACCAGGCAGGCACCGAGGTTGCGGCCGTGCACGCGGGCTGGCGTGGCCTGCAGGCCGGCGTGATCGAGGCCACTCTCGACAGGATGCAATCACCCGGCGATCGGTTGATGGCCTGGATCGGTCCCGGTATTTCACAGCCATTTTTCGAAGTGGGTGACGAGGTGCGTACGGCCTTCGTCGATTCGATGCCTGGCGCGCGGGCCTACTTTCGCGAAAATCGCAATCACCGCTGGCAATGCGACCTGCCCGGTCTCGCCGAACTCAGGCTTAATCAGCACGGCATCGCGCGGGTTTTCCGCGATCCGCATTGCAGTTATCGCGATGCCGGTATGTTTTACTCGTATCGCCGCGATGCCACCACCGGGCGCATGGCGGCGTTGATCTGGATCAGGTAATTGCGCGCCCTCCGGCCTTGAAAAAGAACATAACAGTCTTACATAACCCCATAATTTTTAATGTTTAGAGGACTGCTTCAATGCGTATGGATCGCTTGACCAGTAAATTTCAGGAAGCCCTGTCTGACGCGCAGTCGTTGGCGGTAGGGCGAGACCACCAGTTCATCGAACCGGTGCATTTGATGATTGCCCTGCTCGATCAGCAGGGCGGCTCGGTGCGCCCGCTGTTTGCGCAGGCCGGGGTCAATATCAACATGCTGCGTTCGCACCTGGGCGAAATGCTGGAAAAATTGCCCCGCGTCGAGGGTGCCGCCGGCGATCTCCATATTTCGAACGCGCTCGGCAAGTTGCTCAATGTCACCGACAAGCTTGCGCAGGAACGCAAGGACCAGTTCATATCCAGCGAGCTGTTCGTGCTCGCGGCCATGGATGAGAAGGGTCCCCTGGGCGAGGCGTTGAAAGCGTCGGGCGCCAGCAAGCAGGCCATCGC
>JAOTUD010000458.1 GCA_029864065.1 Gammaproteobacteria bacterium
CAACACGCGCGACGACTTCGAGCAGCTCGCAGGCTGTGACTGGATCGCCGAGGCGGTGGTCGAACGTCTCGATATCAAGCAGGATCTTTACCGGCGACTCGACGCGGTCTGCAAGGCGGATGCGATCATCACCTCGAATACCTCGACGATACCGATACGGCTGCTGGTCGAGGACATGCCGCAAGCCTTTCGCAAACGGTTTGCGATCACCCATTTTTTCAACCCGGTACGCTTTATGCGCCTGCTCGAGCTGGTGCGGGGCGAGGATACCAACCCCGCGATCATCGACCTGCTCGCGGATTTTTGCGAGCAACAGCTCGGCAAGGGCGTCGTGCGCTGTCTCGATACGCCCGGGTTTCTCGGCAACCGCGTCGGCGTATTCGCGATCCAGTGCGCGCTGCACGCGGCATTCGACCTCGGCCTGGCACCGCTCGAGGCCGACGCGATCTTCGGGCGCCCGATGGGTATACCCAAGACCGGCGTGTTCGGTCTTTACGACCTGATCGGCATCGACCTGATGTCGGACGTGGTGCAGAGCCTGGTCAATATTCTGCCCGACAGCGATCCTTTTCATGCCGAGGCGGCAAAAATCCCGCTGATGACAAAGATGATCGCGAACGGCCAGACCGGCAACAAGCGGGGTCACGGCTTTTACCGCGACACCGATTCCGGGCGCGAGGTGCTGAACCTCGAGAGCGCGCGGTACCAGCCTGCCGCGCGCTTGAATCTGCCGCTTGCCGAGCGCGCCGAACGGCTCGGCGTCAGCCAGCTGCTGGACGACGACGGTCCATTCGGCCGCTTTGCCTGGCGTATCCTGTCGCGCACGCTCTGCTACGCCGCGTCGCTGCTTCCCGAGGTCGGCGACGACCCGGTCGGCATCGACGACGCGATGAAGCTCGGTTACAACTGGATCAAAGGTCCTTTCGAACTGATCGACGAAATCGGTGTCGATCGCTTTATCGAACGCCTCGAGGCCGGCGGGATGCCGGTGCCGGCCTTTCTCGCCGAGGCTGCCGCTTCGAGCTTTTACCGGGTCGACGCGGGCGAGTTGCAGGCGCGACGATTCGGCGGCGCCTGGCAGACCATCCGGCGCCCCGAAGGCGTCATCCGTTTCAGCGAAAAACGCCAGACCCTGCAGCCACGCAATAGCTGCGCCGTCGCCAGCTGGTACGATCTCGACGGCATCGCGCTGGTCGAATTTCACAGCAAGGCGAACGCGCTCGATGCGGATTCGATGCGCATGCTCGACGACGCCATCGACCAGGTCGAGAATGGGCGCATGCGCGGCCTGGTGGTGCATAACGATGCGCAGCACTTTTCCTGCGGCGTCAACCTGCAGGCGGTGCGCAATTTCTGCCGCCGCGAGGACCTGGACGGTCTCGACGGATTCCTGAAGGATTTCCAGCAAACCGTGCAGCGCATGCAAACCGCGCAATTTCCGGTGGTCGCGGCCCCGGTTGGCATGTCGATCGGCGGCGGCTTCGAGGTCGTGCTGCACGCCAAACAGGTGATCTGTCACGCCAACTCGGTAACCGGGCTGGTCGAGTCGCTGGTCGGCGTGGTGCCGGGCGGCGGCGGTTGCAAGGAAACCCTGTACCGCTGGATCGAACTGCTGCAATGCGGCGACGATATCAGCGAGGCCTGCTGGAAGACCTTCATGAATCTCGGTTATGGCAAAACCGCGACCTCGCCAATCATCGCGTTGAAACAGGCGATGCTGCGCGCCAACGATCGCTACCTGATCAATCGCGATCGCATACTCGGCGCAGCGCTGCAGGCGATCGACGATGCCTCGGGCCAGGCGACCTTCGAGCGCCCGCCGCTGGCCTTGCCGGGTAGACCCGTTTTCGAAGAAATGGTCAAATGGCTGGAACAATCCCGCGACAAGGGGCATTTCATGCCGCACGACGTCAACGTCGGCACCGAAATGGCAAGAATCGTGACCGGCGGCGACGTCGAGCCGGGAACCGTTTGCAGCGAGCAGGACCTATACGATGCCGAGCGTCGCTCGTTCCTGGCCCTGGTCGCGACCGACGCGACGCGCGCACGCATCGATAGCATGCTCGACGCGGGATCGCCGGTTAGAAATTGACTTAAACGCGCTTATAAAGCGCGTTTAAGTCATCCCGGAAAGCGCGCAGCGCTTACCGATGCGTCGGACCGCCGGGATCCAGAGGAGGTAGTAACCCCTGGGACCCCGCTTGTGCGGACCTGACAGACTGAAATTTTAAGGTGTAACATGACCATCGAATACGACCAGCTTGATGCCAACGCCGCCAATTTCGTGGCGCTGACCCCGCTTTCCTTCCTGCACCGCAGCGCCGATATCTACCCGCAGCGCGAGTCGCTGGTCTACAACCAGCGCCGCTACAGCTGGGCGCAGACCCGCAATCGCTGCGTGCGCATCGCCTCCAGCCTTGCGGCGCGCGGCATCGGCAAAAACGATACCGTCTCGATATTCGCGTTCAATACCCCCGAAATGTTCGAAAGTCATTTTTCGATCCCGATGGCAGGCGCGGTGCTGAACACGATCAATACCCGGCTCGATGCGGCCACGGTCGCCTATATCATCGATCACGGCGAGTCGAAACTGTTCATCTGCGACCGCCAGTTGTGGCCGGTGCTCGACGAGGCGCTGCAGCATTGCGAGCTGCGCCCGGAAATCGTCATCATCGACGACGCCGACGCGACCGAGAGGCCGGAACTGCCCGCAGACATCGAGTTTAGCTACTACGAGGACCTGGTCGATCGCGGCGATGACAGCTTCCGCTGGCGCCCGCCCGAGGACGAATGGCAGGCGCTGACATTGAATTACACCTCCGGCACCACCGGCCTGCCCAAGGGCGTCGTCTATCACCACCGCGGCTCTTACCTGATGACCATGGGCACGGTCATTTCATGGGCGCTGCCGCCGCACCCGAGATATCTCTACACGGTGCCGATGTTTCACTGCAACGGCTGGGGGCACGCCTGGACCATGACCGCGCTCGCGGCAACCGTGGTCTGCATGCGCGCCTTCATCCCGAAACTGTTTTTCGAACTGGCCGAAAAACACCGCATCACGCACTTCGGCGGTGCGCCGGTGGTGCTCAACATGCTCGCCAACGCGCCCGCCGCGGAGCAGAAAAAATTCGACGATACCATCTACGCGATGACCGCGGGCGCACCGCCGCCGGCCAAGGTGCTGGAGAGCATGGCGCAGTTCAATTTCGAGGTCATGCATGTCTACGGGCTCACTGAGACCTATGGCCATATCCTGCACTCGGCACCGCAGGATGACTGGTATCAGCAGTCGATCGGGCAGCAGGCCGAACTCAAGGCGCGCCAGGGCGTGCGCTTTGCGATGACCGAGGC
>JAOTUD010000459.1 GCA_029864065.1 Gammaproteobacteria bacterium
GATCGCCGTCGCCGACCAGCTGTTGACGAATACCCGAGCGCAGGCCGTCGGCGCCGATCAGGGCACGGCCGTCGAGCGATTCCTTGCCCTCGCAATGAATCCTCACCGAGCTGCCATCCTGGTCGTAACCCATCACCGCGTGGCTGCTGCGCAGGTCGATCGAATCGCTGGCGCGGCAGGCGTCGAGCAGGACGCCATGCAGATCGGCGCGGTGTACCACGGCGTAGGGATTGCGGAAACGCTTGCGGAATTCGTCTTCCAGCGGTATCGCTGCTATCGGTTCGCCGCTGACGGCGTCCATCAGCCGCAGGCTATCGATGAAAACCGCCCTGGCGCGAGCCTCGTCACCGACGCCTAGATAGTCGAAACAGTGAAAGGCGTTCGGGCCGATCTGGATCCCGGCGCCGATTTCGCCGAGTTCGGCGGAGCGTTCGAGCACGATCGAGGCCACGCCCTTGCGCGCCAGGCCAAGCGCCGCGGCCAGGCCGCCGATACCGCCGCCGGCGATAATTACAGGTAAGTTTTGCATCAAGCCAGGTCCATGGATCGAGGCCAATTGCCCGGTATCATGCTCATAATACTGAGTAATAGCAAGATCCATCGGTGGCTCTTTATCGCGCCGGGAGCCGATTGCAATCTTGTTAAGGATTTTCGCTGTGTTAAATTACGGCGATTCACAGGTTTCGAATAGCGAGCGCCCCATGCATGCGGTTTATCTCAGGAGTCACGGCGAAACCGATTCGGTCGTCGTTGCAGAACGGCCGTTGCCGCAACCCGCGGCCGGACAGGTGAGGGTGCACGTCGAGTGCGCGGCCTGCAATCACGTCGACCTGTACATGCGCAATTCCGGCAAGGGGATTACGCACGCGCTGCCATTGATCCTGGGCGTCGACGGCGCGGGCAGCGTCGATGCGATCGGAGCCGGCATCGACAACTGGCGCGCCGGCGATCGCGTCGTGATCTACCCCGCGCAGACCTGCGGGCACTGCGAATTCTGTCGCAGCGGTCAGCAGATGCTTTGCCTCAAGTGCAAGGTGGTCGGTGAACATATCGATGGAACCTTCGCCGAATTCGTATGCGTCGACGAATCCACGCTGTTCGCGTTGCCCGACGATATCGCTTTCGACGTTGCGGCCACGCTGCCGACAGCCTACCTGACCGCGTGGCGCATGATAATGACCCAGGCGCGCGTCCAGCCTGCCGAGACCGTGCTGATTCACGGCATCGGCGGCGGGGTCGCGCTGGCATCGATGCAGATGGCGCGGCTTGCCGGCGCCCGGGTCATCGTGACGTCGAGCAGCGACGACAAGCTGGAGCGGGCGCGGCAACTGGCCGCGGAGCGCGGTGTCAACCATAGGCGTGAAGACGTCGTCGCAGCGGTCATGGAATTTACCCGGGGCAGGGGAGTTGACGTGGTTATCGATAATGTCGGCGAGGCGAGCTGGCCTGCGAGCCTGCGCGCGGTGCGCCGCGGGGGCAGAATCGTTACCTGCGGCGCCACCAGCGGGCCCCAGCCGTCGGCCGATCTGCAGCGGGTATTTATTCGCCAGATCCAGATTTCCGGCAGCACGCTCGGCACCCACGACGAGTTTCGCGCCTTGCTTGCGGCGGTGGCGCAGCGGCAGATTGTTCCGGTCATCGATCGCAGCTTCGATTTCGACGAGGCCGAGCATGCGCTTACCTGGCTCGAACAGGGCCGGCAGTTCGGCAAGCTTACGTTGAAGATCAACCCGGGATCGCGCTGACCCCGCGAATCGGGAGGCAGGCGTCCGCGGCGTGGCTCCGATCAACTTCCATCCGCTTCGAAGTGATGCTCGATCGATTTCGCGTAGTAGGCGACCAGCGCCTGCTTGTCGGGGTTGACCCGGTAGTTGTCATCGGTCTGGTAACGGATCATGCCTCTGAGCAGGGTTAGTTCGAGCGCCTGCTGCAGCGCAAACTGTTCGTCAGAGCGGGGCAGGATGACGAAGGCGCCACGCTTGCGAGCCTGTGAGATGGCCGTCCTGAAACTCGCCAGTAACGCTGCCTTGTCCAAGCCGTCATCGGGCGCCTGCTGCATGACCCAGCACAGCGTCGCCACCGGTGGCACCGGAATCAGCTCGCTTACCGTGGCCATTAATTCTTCACCGAATCGATTCAACCAGCCGAAACGCTGCTCGCGGTCGAGACCGGGCCAGTCGACATCGTGGCCTTCCAGCCAGTCGCGAAACGACAGGGGTCGGCCGAAATTGGCGCAGGCGTAGCCGAAGGAACGACGCTGCAGTAATATTTCGGCAATCGTCCGCAGGCCGAATTTGATGCCTGACCAGACGATGAAGCGCCTGCCTTTCGCCCTGAATTCTGCCGAGCTGGCGCGCACCATGTTGGTGTCTTCCGCCACCCTGTCGTAATTGGTGCCGATGGGTATGACGACGATGTCGGGGGAAGTCGCGGGATCGAAGTGTTTCGTGACAAAGCTGAACAGGCCGAAGCGCGCCTGCTGCAGGCCGCCATCGGGGGACAGCGCGCCCTCGGGAAATATCGCGTGCGGCACCCGGGCTTCGGTCGCCATCTGCACGTAGCGTTCCAGCGCGCGACGATACAGCAGGTCATTCGAATCGCGGCGGATGTAATAACCGCCGGCGCTGCGCATCAACTGGCGTATCGGGAAAATACCCGACCACTCGCCGACGCCGAAGGACAGCATGGTGCGCTGCGAGGTCAGGTAGGTCACCAGCAGGTAATCCATGTTGGTGCGGTGATTCGACATGAAGATAACGCTGTCTTCGTTGCTGACCGTCTCCAGCGACGCCTCGTCGACAAAGCCGATCGCGACCCGGTAAAACCCGCGCAGCATGCTGCGCCCGAGGCGGTAGCCGACGCGAAAATAAAAATGCGGATTGAACGCGGGGACGATTTCGAGCGCGATCTTGTGCAGCCGGTCGCGCACATCCTCGAGCGTCATGCCCTGTTTCTCGGCGATCTCGGCCGCCGCCCTGAGCAACTGCGGGTCGGTCGCCAACTGGTCCGCGAGGGCCCGGTAGCGGGTTAGCGTGAACGGCGACAGCTTGAGCTGCAATTGCGGGTTGACGTCCTGAAAGGTTCGTAGAGACCAGTGGTTCCAGACCTTTAGCCACAGCGGAATCAAGACCTGGGTGATCAGCGTCGGCAGCGCCAGCAGTATCAGCAGTAGCAGTATCCACAGCGGAACGACGACGGGATCGGTCATCTCAGTTCAGCGATTTCACGACTTGCCGAAAGCGCCGTAGCGGCGCGTCGTTGCGGGTCAACGCGATCGGCAGCGAAAAATGCCCTTGCGGCCAGACGAACCGGTTTTGCGGCGGCAACCGCCAGCGATCGAGCAGTTCGAG
>JAOTUD010000460.1 GCA_029864065.1 Gammaproteobacteria bacterium
CAGGGATGCAGCAGAAATTCGGTGCCTCGTGCCGGCGTCGTGTAACAGGAATCTCGTCGGGCAGGCCTGCTCTGTAAAAACTCGAGATACGGGTAAACCCGACAAGGGCCACCGGGGATTTAAGCGATTGCGTCCGGCAGTTCGAATTGCTCGACCAGGGCCCTGGCTTCGTCGCGCACCGCTTCCATCGTCTGCGGACGCGCGGCCGGATCAACCGCCATCAATTTCACGATGAGTCGTGACACCTCTGGCGAGGACTCGTCATTGACCTTCATAATGGGCGGCGCGTTACCATCACGATGCTTCGCCAGTACTTCCATCGGCTTGCCGCTGTAGGGTAGCTGGCCGCTGAACATGTAGTAGGCAATGACGCCCAGCGAATAGATATCGCTGCGCACGTCCGCATCGGCGCCTTCGGCACGCTCGGGTGCCAGGTAGGCGGGGCTGCCGATGATCGAACCGGTCTGGGTCAGGGTTGCCTCCGACGCGGTGCCGGCCGACGCGATCCCGAAATCCACGATTTTCACCAGCCACTTTTCATCCATCAGGATGTTGCTGGGTTTCAGATCACGGTGTATGACTTCCTGTTCGTGCGCGGCCGCCATGCCGCTCGCTATCTGGTGTAGTATCTTCAGCCCGTCGAGGGTATTAAAAAACTTGACCTCTTTCAGTACCGCTTCGAGACCGCGGCTCTTGAAGTACTCCATCGAGATCGCGCTAAGCTCGTCCTTCTGCAGGATATCGTGCACGCGAATCACGTTGCGGTGACTAACCTTGCGCGCGTACTTGACCTCGCGCTTGAAGCGCTCGGTAGACTGATCGCCGACGGTTAGTTCCGGCAGCATGAACTTCAATATCAGAAGCTCGTCTACCATGTCGTCCTCGGCCAGCATTACCCGACCCATGGCGCCCCGGCCGATCTCTTCCTTGATGTGGTAGCGATCCATCCACACCGAGCCCGGCTTCAGCCGGTCCAGCGGCGAGACTCTCTCGGGAGGCCTGCTCGTGGTGCCGGTACCGCTGCCATACAACAGCAGATCGACGACGCCGGTGCTGGTATTCGACCGCTCGTCGATCTGGATATCGGGCAGCCCGAAGTCCTTGGTAATCTGCGACATCAGCATCTTGGCGAATTCGCGCATCTCGTTGGTCAGTACGGGAAGGCTCCAGAGAATGTTGTCGCGCACGTTGACGGCGTGTTTCTCGGTGGTGATCGCCTCGATCGTCTCCAGCGACGCGCGCTGCACGTTGGCCTGCGAATTCTTGAGGCCGTCGAAGCAGATCTCCAGGCCCTTGCCAAAGCCGAGCTGCTTGACCGCGCGCAAGGCCAGCACGTAATCGTCGGGATATGACTCGACCATTTTCTTGAGAATTGCAATAGCCCCGCGGTTAGACGACTTGGCAAGCGACTGGATCGCGCGTTCGCGGACCTGCCAGTTGTCGCTGAGCGCAAACTCCTCGATCTTGTCCAGGTCTTCATCCCCGAGCAGGTTGATGACCAGTTGCTGCGCGGCGTTACGCACGAATTCCTGTTCGTGGTTGACCAGTTCCCGCGCCACCTCGGACAGGTTTTCGTTGGAAAATTTCTGCAGGCTGGCGATCGCCTGTTGCTGGGTCCAGTCGTCCTCTACGCTGAGGCGCCTGAGGAATTTTTCGAAGTTGGCCTTGTCCGCATTGACAACGACGACGCGCGCGAAGAATTCGTTCAACTCGGCCGACTTCGTCGTCAGGAAATCCGTCAGGTGCGGCACCAGGCTGGCGTCGGCCTGTTTGGCGATTACCTTGAGCGAGAGCTCGAGCTCTATCCCCGACATGGACTCGATGTGTGGCAGCAGTATCGAAACGTCGTAATCGATGGTCATCTGGTCCAGCACCTTGAGCGCTTCGAGGACGACGACCTTGTTTGAATCGGTCAGGTACTTGGCCGCAATCAGCGGGATCTTTTCGTGGTTTACGCTACCGAGGTAGCGCAGCATTGGAATTTTGAATTCGGGATCGTCGATCTTGTCGAGCTGGACACTCAGTTTCGACAGGTCGATCGGTACTTCTGTGCCCTGGAGAAGTTTCAACAGCTGGATCGCGTGGCCCGCTTCGAGTTTTATCGCGTTGTTGATAATATCTGCCGGCTGCAGCAGGTGTTTTTGCGATGCCAGCACCTCGATCACTTCTGCCGGGGAGGCATCGGGCTCATGCAGTTGTCGAAATAACTTGGCGTTATCAACCGCGCTGGCGCGCGCCAGAATGTCGCTTGCCGCGGCGCGGTAATCGGGATCGTCGTGCGACAGCACTTCGAGGAAGTACTCCTCGGAAAAACCCTCCACCGATTCGCGGCAAATGTTCTTCAACGCCTCGCGGTGGGGCTCTTCAACCTGGGTAATCATCGTCAGCACTTTTTCCAGGTTGTCGCTAACCGAATCCTTCAGCTTTTCAGCCAGCGACAACCCCTTTTTACTGTCGAGGTCACCGCACTCAAGGAACTGGTTCAGGGTCCGATTGAATAGTAAGTTTCCGAATTTTGCCATATGGAACAGTAACGCCTCGCGGGCATAAGGCCCGCCAACTTTTCCGCCGAATTGTCTGATTTATCAGATGATTATAGATGAGAATTTCGATTGCGATATGGGTAATGAAGCACATTTTTTAGCGCTACTTCTGCATTTCCGGGGGCAGTCACCGAAATGCCGTCGACGACGCTCACCGGGCCGACGCAAATCGACGCGAACAACCCGCGAAACTAACCCTTGTGACGCCTTGCAAGAAAGGCGCGCAAATGAAACTGGCCCTGCGCCGGGGTGTAGCGCAATTCGGGCGCAACCGGGCATGCGTAGCGCGCCAGGCAACCCGTGTCGTGGCACTCGGCCGCGGGGGTTTGCTGCAGGTAGCCGGTGCAACTCTCCACGTCGTAACCCTTGCCATCAAAGGCGTCGACCGGGCAGCGCTGCAGGCAGGGTTTGTCCGCGCATTCGATACAGGGAGAATTGGCCATGGGCCTTTGCGGCTCGACTTCGAACCCGTTGCCAAGCAACGCGAATCGATACGAATGCCATAGGCCGTACTCGGGATGCATCATGATCCCGATCGGCGATCGCTCGAGGGCCTCGGCGCGCTGCGCCCATTGCTGAAAGGGATAAAAAGGCGGCCCTTCGAACGGGTAAACCGGTTGCACCGGGAACTCCTGCGCGACCGTCTCGGCCACGCGCCGGCTCCAGCGATCCAGCGAATCGGGCTGCCCGTCACGGTACTCTGCGGAACGGACGAACACCGGCCAGTAACTCGAACCGATGTTGCCGACCAGCGCGATCGACGGCTTGTCGTCGGGCAATCCCAGCGCCGCGATTTCGCGTG
>JAOTUD010000461.1 GCA_029864065.1 Gammaproteobacteria bacterium
TCCGGAAACCTTTCCATCATGCGCGGCCTGAAGGGTCCCAACATATCCATCGTCAGCGCCTGTACCACCGGCGCGCACAATATCGGTGATGCCGCGCGCATGATCAGTTACGGCGACGCCGATGTGATGGTCGCCGGCGGGGCCGAAATGGCGACCTCGGCGCTGGGCGTCGGTGGCTTTGCCGCTGCGCGCGCGTTATCGACGCGCAACGACGATCCGGAGGCCGCGAGCCGTCCCTGGGATCGCGATCGCGATGGTTTCGTCCTCGGCGATGGCGCCGGCGTCGTCGTGCTCGAGGAATACGAAATGGCGAAAAAGCGCGGTGCCCGTATTTACTGCGAACTTGTCGGCTACGGCATGAGCGGCGACGCCTACCACATGACCGCGCCGTCGGAAGGCGGCGAGGGTGCGGCGCGTTGCATGCAAAACGCACTCAAAGACGCACAGCTCAACGCCGATGACATCGATTACATCAACGCCCACGGAACCTCGACGCCGGCCGGAGATGTCGCCGAAACCAAGGCGGTCAAACTGGCGCTGGGCGAGCATGCCTACAAGCTGGTCGTCAGTTCTACCAAGTCGATGACCGGGCATTTGCTCGGCGCGGCGGGTGGCATCGAGGCCATATTTTCGATTCTTGCGCTGCGCGATCAGGTTGTTCCGCCGACCATCAACCTGGAAAATCAGGATCCCGAATGTGATCTGGACTATGTTCCGAATACCGCAAGAGAGATGAAATTATCGGTTTCGATGTCCAATTCCTTCGGCTTCGGCGGGACCAACGGCACCTGTGTTTTCAAGTTAATCTAGCCTATCCAGTCAATGTCCCGTGCCTGTCAACGGCATAGCCGGCATCGCATCGGACCCGACAGCATCAGCTGCGCCCAGGCCTGAGGCCTGTTGCCGTTCGCCACTACGGCGGGAATCCCGATTCCCGCTATACTCTGCACCGGGCTTGTCCGAAATCTGTCGACAGCGGCAGGTTTTACCGATCCGTTCTGCTGACAGGAATCGATGACGAAGTTGATAAAAAAATTAATCGCGTGGACCCTGTTCGGCAGTTTCCTGGTAATCGCGGTGCTGGTGTTTCAATTGCTTAGCTTCCAGCACAATGCGATAAACCTGCCAGAGGAAGCGACGGTTTTCCAGATCAAACCGGGCAGTAATATCAAGATTATCGCCCAGGAGATGAGCCTGCAGAAGATCATCGACGACCCCTGGCTATTCATACTGCTGGCAAAGCTCAAGGGTGTCGAAACCCGGGTGCGTGCCGGAGAGTATCTGCTCGCATCCGGGCAGACACCCGACGATCTGCTCGACACCTTTACCAGCGGCAACTCGATTCAGTACAGCCTTACCGTTATCGAGGGCTGGTCGTTCCGGCAAATGCTCGATGCCATCGCGCAGGACCCGGTCATAGAGCATCGGCTTACGGGTAAGGCCGACCCGGAAATCATGGTGCTGATCGGCTATCCCGATCAGCACCCGGAGGGCATGTTCTTCCCGGATACCTACCGCTTTCCGAGGGGCACCACCGACCTCGACTTCCTGCGGCGGGCCTACGAGGTAATGCAGCAGCACCTCGAGCGGGAATGGAGTCAACGCGACGATGACCTGCCGCTGGAATCGAGTTACGAGGCCCTGATACTGGCCTCGATCATCGAGAAGGAAACCGGCGTCGCTTTCGAGCGCCCGCTGATCGCCGCTGTATTTACCGAGCGCCTGCGCCGCAACATGCGTCTGCAAACCGATCCGACGATCATTTACGGGCTCGGTGAAAATTTCGACGGTGACATACGTTTTCGGGATTTGAAAAAAGACACGCCGTATAATACCTACTTGCGTGCAGGATTGACGCCCACGCCGATCGCGTTACCCGGCCTCGACGCGATTCGTGCAGCCTTGCATCCGGCGCAGACAAAGGCGCTGTATTTCGTTTCCAAGGGCGACGGCACGCATCATTTTTCGGAGACGCTGGAAGAGCATAATGCTGCCGTCCAGCGTTACCAGTTGAATGGCCGCGTAAATTGACAAAGGCATGAGACTAGCATCGTGACCAGGCTTGCCCGGCAAAATAAAATGATAGTCATCGATGGCGTCGATGGCTCGGGCAAGGGCGTACAGACCCGCAGGCTGCTGCAGTCGCTAATCGATGCGGGGCAGTCGGCAATTTTGACCCGCGAACCCGGCGGTTCGCCCGCGGCGGAAGATATCCGCAAGTTGCTGGTAACCGGCGAACCGGATAAATGGGACAGCATGACCGAACTGCTGCTGATGTACGCGGCACGGCGAGCGCATTTGCGCGATACCGTCTGGCCGGCGCTGGAATCGGGTCGTTGGGTCATCAGCGACCGCTTCGCCGATTCGAGCCGCGCGTTTCAGGGCATTGCCGGCAATCTCGGTCTGGACACGGTGGAGCAGGTACACCGCATAGCGCTGGGCGATTTCCGACCGGCGCTGGTCATAATTCTGGACCTCCCCGAGTCGATTGCGCTGCAGCGCGCCGATAAACGCGGCGGTAACGAGAATCGCTTCGAGAAAAAAGGCCAGGATTACCAGGCCAGGGTTCGCGACGCGTTCCTGCAGATAGCCGCCAGCGATACCGGGCAGTACGTCGTCATCGATGCCGATCAATCCATGGATCAGGTCAGCGCGGCCATCGTCGATGCCATCAACCAACGCTTCGACCTTGGACTGCTGCCCGCGCGGGAGATTACCTGATGGGCGAGGTCAGTCCCCGCTACCTGCCCTGGCAGGAGAATATTCTGCAACGGGCGTTGCGACTCAAGCGTCAGCAGCAACTGCCGCACGCGGTAATGATCGAAAGCGCGAGCGACCAGGATATCAGCGGCTTTGCCTGGTACCTGTCGCTGTTGTTGTTATGCGACAACCCCGACGACCTGTCGGCCTGCGCTAACTGTGAAGCCTGCAGAATGATGCAGGCGGGTACCTATTCCGATTTCAGGCTGGTCACGCTGGAGCAGGATGAAAAAAGCAAAAAAATCAGTAAAAACATAAAGATAGAGCAAATACGTGATCTAAAACACGAAATTTCTCTGACGCATCAATACGATCGACTCAAGATCGCCGCGATTTACCCGGCCGAAGCGATGAGCACGGCCGGCGCCAATGCGCTGCTGAAAACACTGGAAGAGCCTGCAGCGGCGGTGCTACTGCTGTTGTTGACCCATAATCGAGGACGCATACCGGTTACGCTGCGCAGCCGCTGCCAGCTATGGACGATCAACCTGCCGAAGCGGGCGCAGGCGCTGGACTGGCTGCAACAACAGGGCCTGTCGCAACAGGATGCCGCCAGCTACCTC
>JAOTUD010000462.1 GCA_029864065.1 Gammaproteobacteria bacterium
ATTCAGGGCCATTATCAAACTCGACCCTGTTTCGGTTAGCCACGCCTGAATTATGGTGGCAGTTTACTTAATTCGGGCCGATGATTTCAAAATTATATTAACAGTCACCTTGATTTGGCAATCGGACCCCTGAAATGCTTCACCCGGCGACCGAGTTCGACGGCGAGCTTCTCGCCAGTCAAAGTGTGACATCAGCATCGGCTATCGAGAGAACATTCGCTCGAAAAATATCGACTAATGCCCGACTGCAAACGCCAGTTTATATTTTTTAATACCGGGTCGCGTCTCAAGTTATGATTGCTGGCACGGAGTATGACAATGAAAGCGATCACATTTACACACTATGGACCACCGAGCGGTCTCGAGTTGCAGGAAGTCCCTAAACCTCGACCCGGGGACGATGAGTTGCTAATCCGCGTGCACGCCTCGTCTATCAATTCATGGGACTGGGAGTTCCTGAACGGTACACCGTTTATTAACCGCCTTGCTTATGGGCTGTTTAAGCCCAGGCCAGAGAAACAGATACTCGGCTCGGACATCGCGGGGACGGTTGAGGCGGTCGGGGGACGGGTAACGCGGTTTCGGCCGGGCGATGAGGTATTCGGAGATCTCTGGGATAGCTGGGGTGGATTTGCGGAATATGCCTGTGCCCGCGAACCTGCCCTGGAGCTAAAACCGACAAATTCAACCTTCGAAGAAGCTGCCGCCGTACCCCAGGCCGGGGTCCTGGCGCTGCAGGGGCTTCGCAAGGCCGGACAACTAAAACCGGGGCAAAAAGTGCTGATTAACGGAGCCGGAGGTGGCGTTGGGACATTTGCCATTCAGATGGCCAGGCTCTGCGGCGCCGAGGTGACGGCTGTCGACGCTTCGCATAAGCTGGAGATCCTTCGCTCGCTTGGCGCCGACCACGTCATCGACTACGGGCAGGAAGATTTCACCAAAACCGGGGATCGCTACGATCTGATCGTCGACTGCCAGAATTATCGATCCATGTATGATAACAAGGCTGCGTTAAAACCAGGGGGCACCTATGCCATGATCGGAGGTTCTATTTCACGTGTCTATCAACTCTGGCTGCTGAGTTTTATCGGGTCGCTCACGCGCGAGAACAGGAAACTTCGCCTGGTTGCCGAGGGGCCAAACAAAGGGTTGGCAGAGCTAAGGGAACTCATCGAAACGGGCAGGCTCGTTTCCGTCATCGACAGGACCTTTCAGTTGCGCGAGGTGCCTCAGGCGATGCGATACTTTGGCGAAGGACGTCATAAAGGAAAAATTGCGATCACCGTGAAATCCTGAAAGGGTGAATTGTGGCGACAGTTAACTTAACTCGAACCCATGGTTGCAGAATTTTGATAACTGTCACCTTAGATTACAGCAGACGGCATTGACAGACGCCAAATCTGTGGCATGCTTTACGCCATCGTTAACAACATAAAGGGGGTGATCTAGTGTCTACAGAGATATTGGAGAAAGGTGTCGTAACACTCGGAGGAAGCGAGACCTGAAGGCAAGCTGAAAGGCTTGTTCCCTCTCGATCAGGTCCGCTTGGACCGATGATCATCCAGATGGCCTTTCTCCCAAGTAGCTCGGAGGGTCGCCGAAATCCGGCGGCCCTTTTTTATTCCGGGTTGGCAGCCATTCTTGTCCACGCGTAACGGGATTCAACAGTACCCTGATGTATTACCGGTCGCCGGGGCAAAGGAGTGCTTTCCGCTTGTCGATATAGCCGGATACCAGTTCTCGCAAACGGCGCCGGTCGAAGCTGCGATAATGCCCCGGCCTGACTCGTCGGTTTTTAACTGCAGCAGCTGCTCCATGGAGCCGATGTAATTGGCGATCACCGAATCTTCCAGGTCGTCCAGCAGCGTGCCGTCGTAAACCACGTCGCCGGAGAAAAGCTGCTGGTTACGCGGGTTGTACAAACCGATCGAGCCCGACGAATGACCGGGTAAATGCATCACTTCGAACGCCCGGTCGCCCAGGTCGATCACGTCGCCGTGCCGTATCGCCCGGGCCTGCGGGCAGGCCCTGACCTCGTAGTCGCTCGCGCTGAAGCCCTGGTAGGGTATGGCTTCGAAGTCGTCGTCGGGCACGAAACCGAATTCCGGGTCGCTCGGTATCAAGCGCTGGTCACCGGCGCACGGGGCCTGGTGTTCGTTTTGATGAATGTAGACCTCGTCGAACTCGTGGCAGCCGCCGCTGTGGTCGAAATGCACGTGGCTCGCGACCACCTTGAGCGGCTTGTCCAGCAGGTCGACGAGGTAAAGTTTCAGGCTGGAAACGCCGAGGCCGGTGTCGATGAGCAGGTCCGAGTCGTGGCCCCTGATTAACCACAGGTTGGCGCGATTTTCAGGTGTAGCGGGGCTCGGTAATGCAATATAAATCATCGCGAATACGCCGGGTCTCGAACCAGGACTGCTGTACCGGTTTCATGGTCATTGCGTCCATTGTCGACAATTCCGGGCCATTGCATCATGAATTACTGTAAAATAAAAATCCTTGCACGAAAAACATTGGTCCCCCGGTGCGATATCTTACCGCAGCATGCATTCCGTAGAGGTCGGTGCACTCGTGACCTGACTCCATCCGATGTTTATAATTTGCCAACTCTCATCGGAAATCGGGTCGATGCATAGCAGCTATCTTGATTGCAGTAACGAAGTATCCCAGGTAAGACAGCCACGGAGCGACCGCCTGTGCTGGCTCGCGTCGGACATTTCCGACGATGATTACCTGCTCGCATTGCCGGACGGCGCGCGCGGGGAAATCGATGTCCTGGCGCGGCATTTCAGCGAAAATCCCTTGCCCCTGCTGTACCGCAGGCTCGACGAATTCGACATCCCCGCCTGTCGCCAGATGATGGCGGCAATGAAAAGCATCCTCGACGACGGTGTCGGTTTCGCGGTGCTAAACCGGCTGCCGATGGACGACTACCCGTTCGATACGCTACTGGAGATTTACTGGGTGCTCGGTCAGTGTATCGGCCGGCCGGTGGCGCAGAAATGGAACGGCCAGATGATTTACGACGTGTCCGATACCGGTGCCGACTACGCCTATGGCACGCGCGGATCGCATACCTCGGTAGAACTCGTGTTTCATACCGACAACGCGTTCGCGCGCATGGTGCCCGACTATGTCGGCCTGCTTTGCCGCAACCCGGCGAAAAGCGGCGGCGTCAGCCGCTTCTGCAGCCTCTACGCGGTGCATCAGCGCATGCTCGAACAATATCCCGAGCAGCTCGAACGCCTCTACCAGCCGATGCTGTTCGACCGCCAGAAAGAACATCGCGAGGGCGCCGAACCGGTTTGCCTCGCGCCCTAC
>JAOTUD010000463.1 GCA_029864065.1 Gammaproteobacteria bacterium
TCCGGCGCGCGTGATACCAACAGCGACGTGGATCCAACCAGTTATTTCGTTAATTTCGATTATCGCTATAATCCCCGGTGGTTGCTTTATACGACACTAGCCACCGGTGAGGGAGTGTTGAACTCGCGTTTTGGTTGCGCAACTGCCTATCGCTCCCAGCCTGGCAACTGGAGCTGGAACGCTGCGGCGTACGACTGTGACTTTACCTAATCTTACCCTGGGCGCTAACTACGTGGTCAATTCGTTTAACAGCCTGGAGCTGTCTGTAAGACACCGAGAATACAAACTCCCCGCCGGCAATATTACCGGTGAAGTCTACTCCGTGGACTTCTTCCATCGCTTTTAAGGTGAACGAATTGAATAAACAAGCTGTACTGACCGCACTTCTGACAATTTGTATTGCTGGTCCGGTGCATGGCGCCGAAACCAAATATATAACCGATGAATTCGAAATCACGATGCGTAGCGGAACCAGCACCGCAAACAGCATCGTACGCATGCTGAGGAGCGGCGAGCCGGTTACCGTGATCGAGGAAGACCTCGCATCCCAGTACTCGCTGGTCGAAACCGCCGGCGGCAAGCAAGGATACGTTTTGTCCCGCTTCCTGATGGATATTCCCGCCGCCAGGCAGCGACTGGAGCAGTTAGAGGCCAGCTACGCGCAGCAGCAAACCCGGGTAGCCGAACAATCCAGCCGGATAACCGAACTCAACCAGGCGCTAGAGCGGGAAAATAACGACAACCAGGCGCTCAAGACGACCTTGCGAGCCTCCGAACAGGAGCTCGCACAAGTGCGCGAGGCGGCACAGGATACGCTGAATATTCTCGAGCAGAACAAGCGCCTGCAGACCGTCGTCGAGCAGCTGCGCGAGGAAAAGGCGCAATTGACCGACGCCAACGCCGAACTCAGCGACAGCACCAGGCTCGACTGGTTCGTGCGCGGGGGCGCGGTATCGCTGATCGCCTTTATCGTCGGCATCGTGGTGACGCGGATCCGCTGGCGCAAGCAGGATTCCTGGGGTTCCTACTGACGGATCTACTGCCGGCAAGCCTGTTGCGGCGGTTTACAGCCCGAGGGGATTATCCGGATCGACCCCCTGCATGAAGGGCTTGCGGCGCTCGATGTTGGTATACTGGTAGATCAAACCCATCCACTTGCCGACAACCGCCGTCGCGGTATCCTGCCAGGTGTTGTGCAGCAGGTTTTGCACCAGGTGCTCGGGAAATTCCGGGATATCGCTAGCCTGCGCCAGGCTGCGATCGACACGCGACCGGTACTCGCGAAATATTGCCGCGCTGAAGTCGCCGAAGTAGTTATCCGGCATCGGCGGATAGACTTTTATTTCACCATCGATATACAGGTTCACGTCGCGCTTGTATTCCTTCAACAGCGATATCGTGTCGTACTCCGGGTGTCCCTGCAAAAAGACCGTGCGGAAGCCGTCGGGGCTGGTTGCGAGGTGCACGCAGCCATCATCGCCGGTGACCAGGATTTTCAGGCCTGCGGACGTAAACTGCCCGGGATCGACGCTGTTCCAGCGCGAATGGGGCACGTCGAACTCGGAGTTGATATCGACAACCAGCGGATGCGCGTGGTCGACCACGCGGTGCCGGTAAACGCCCCATTTTTTACGCCGCTGCTTGATCCGTTTCTGTCCGTAGCGGAAATCCAGCACCGCGTGGGTCGCCAGGCAGGAGCACAGCGTCGAAGTGACGTTTTCGTGGGCCCAGTCCGCGACTTCGATCAATGGCCGCCAGAACACTTCGCGCGACAGGTCCGCGCCGATGACGTTGGCGCCGGTAATGATCAGCGCATCCAGACCCTTGTCCTTTATCTGTTCGAAACTTTCGTAATAACGATCGATATGCTCGCGCGCAGAGGGTTCGCGCGGCAGCGCGTCTAGGGTAAACGGATGCACGAAGAACTGCGCGATCGGATTGCTCTCGCCGATCAGTCGCAAAAACTGCCTCTCGGTTGCCGCGAGCGCGGCATCGGGCATCATGTTGAGCAGGCCTATGTGCAGCTCGCGGATATCCTGATGGCCGGCAAGGTCCGGTTGCAGCACCCGCACGCCTTCCCGGCGCAACTTGTCGAATGTGGGTAAGTCGTTATGGGCAACCAGCGGCATTACGCGACACCCCCCTGCTGCCTGCCGATGGCAAGCTCAAGCAACTGCTTGAAATCGTCGTCGTCACGCACCTGTTCGACTTCCTCGGAAGTTACCGTGTAACCCAGCTGCGCGATCTCGTCGTAACGCGGCAGGCGCGAGTGAAACAGGCGCGGGAAAACCCAGCGCGCAAACTCGTCCGGGTCGATCTGGGCGGCATACTCGAGCCCGGTTTCGGCAAAGTATATCTCGAGGTGCTGCTGCAGGAACTCGGGCCTGTAGTAAAGCGGCTTGGGGTCCGACACCGCGCGTTCGATCAACACCTGCTCTTGCGCGTCGTTGGTAACCTGAATATAGAGAATCAGCGTGTTTTCGACGAGGATATCCATGACGCCCCGCTCGTCGAGTTCGCACAGGCTGCCGCCGACATCGTTGACGAAATGTGGATAGCCGTAAATATTCTTCGCTTTTTCGATGAAATACGGAATGTCGTACATGGCGTCGACCTCGGCCTGCCGGTAAATCGCCTGGCGCTCGATAAACTCGCCGAGCTCGACACCGCCGAGCTCCGGATTACCCAGCTTGCCGACGAAACTCAGCACCGGACCAAGGTCATTGACGCGGATGTTGTTCTTGATGTAAATCCAGTCGCTGCGCAGCAACTCCCTGAGAAACGGCACCTTGATCGCCTGCTCCTTGAGCATGTCGATAATATGCTCGTCGAGGTAACGCGTGCCGATGCGATAGTCGCCGGAATAGTGGAACCAGTTGCTGCCACGCAGCTTGGCCGAGAGATAGGATTTGCCTACCCCCGACATGCCAACCAGGGTCACGCGTTTGTTTTCCCAGGCGCGGAATTCTTCGACGCTGAATTTCAAATTTCGCTCCGTTCTTCCAAGCGCCCAGATTATGCATCAAGCGGCGCCCCGGCGAAACCTTAACCTGGCTATCGTTTTGCTTTACCGGGGGATCGTAGCGTCTATAATTCGGTTTCTTTTTGTCCGGGCAACAACGTGGAACTCGAGTTCGACTATGTCATCATCGGCGCCGGTTCCGCGGGTTGCGTGCTCGCCAACCGCCTCAGCGCCGACGGCAGAAATCGCGTGCTGGTGCTGGAAGCCGGCGGCAGCGACCGCCGTTTCTGGATACAGACGCCGATCGGCTACGGCAAGACCTTTTACGACGAATCCGTCAACTGGAAGTACCT
>JAOTUD010000464.1 GCA_029864065.1 Gammaproteobacteria bacterium
GCCGAGGATGACGATGCGCCCACCGTACATCATGTAGCCCGCCATGAAGGCGGCGTTACCGCCGCAGCACAGCGTGCCGGCCTTCATCACCTGGCCGGCGCGGCTGCCCATGTTGCCGCGCACGACGATCTCGGCGCCGCGAATCGCAACGCCCGCGATCGCGCCGGCGTTACCGCCGACGACTACGGAGCCCTTGTAGATATTGTCGCCTACCGCCCAGCCCGCGTTGTGCTCGATCTCGAAATGCGCGCCGTCCGACAGACCGCCGCAAAAATAACCCGCCGATCCCCTGACGCGCACCGTGATCGGGTCGACCAGGCCGACGCCGATGTTGTGGCGCGCGTCCGGATTGATGATTTCGACATCCTGCCCGTCGCGTGCGCTGGCGCAGATTTGCTGGTTCGCGTCGGTGATGCTGGTATGGCTTAAATCGATAGTGACCATGTCTGAAAGGTTCCCGGTGCAGGTTCGCTCGAATTGATGGATTGACCGGGAAACAACCGGTTCAGGCTGACTTCCTCGGAGGCGATCGCGATCATGTCGTCGGTCTCGTACAGCACCATCGGCTTCGCGGCCAGGTTGTCCTTGGCGTAGCCGATCTCGTTCGGGGTCGACACCAGGAACGAGAAGGTGCCGTCGAGGTCCTCGATCGCCGTTTCGAGAACGCTGGACAGCGATGCGCCCTGCTCCAGCTTGTCGGCGAGGTAAACCGCGACCAGTTCGCTGTCGTTATCGGTGTGGAAAGTAAATCCACGGCGCTCGAGGCGACGGCGCATCTTCCAGTAATTGGTGATCTGGCCGTTGTGCACGATCGCGATGTCTTCGAAGCCGGTGGCCCAGAACGGGTGCGCCGCCTCGGGTCGCACCGCGGACTCGGTGGCGAGACGCACGTGGCCGATGCCGTGGGTGCCCATCACCTGGCCGACGTGGTAAGTCTGGTCGAGTTGATGGGCGGTGCCGTCGTCCTTGATGATATCGAGCGTGTGACCGACCGACACCAGCTTGGCGTGATCCTCGATATCCTTGGTGAATTCGAGCAGGTCGCCGTCGAACTTGACCGAGACCTGGTAGGAACAGCCGACCGACTGCTCGGAAACGATGCTCGCGCCATGGCGCTCCAGCAAAATGTCGATACTGTCGATCGCCTCCCTACGCGCCTTCTCTTCGACCGGCACGATGAAGCGCAGCTGCAGCTCGGCTTTCTTTTCGCCGTAGAGGGCAAAACCGGTGCTGTCGGGACCGCGATGCTGGCAGCCGTCGAGCATTTCGATCAGCGTTTTACCGATTTCATGCGAGCCCTGGTGCTTGAACAGGACGCCTGCGATTCCACACATGATGTACCCTCCCTGAAGGGACGATTTTTAACCCGTCGAGCTTACGCCAGGCGACAAATTCAGTCAACTGAAATGAAATTTAGTTTCCTGATAGGAAACATGTTAGCCGGCCGCTGACTCGGAAATGATGATCGAAAGGTAACGGCAGGGCAGTTTCTGGATCTCGTCGGGGCCGTGCGATGCCTCGGCATCGAAGAATAGCGTGTCACCCGGCTCCAGCGTGTAGGACTTATTGGCATGGCGATAAGCCACCCTGCCCTCGAGCATGTAAATAAACTCCATTCCGGCGTGTTGAAACACAGGAAACACCTCGGACTGATCGTCGATCGTGATCAGGTAAGGCTCAATGTTATAAGGCTTGCCGATGGTGTGCCCGAGCAGCTGGTACTGGTGGCCGGCGCCCGAGCCGCGGCGCTCGATCGGCAGGCCCTCGCCAGCCTTGATATAGGTCACGTCGCGCTGCTCCTCGTAGCCGCGGAAAAACGACGTGACCGGCACCTGTAGCGCGTTGGCCAGCGAGGTCAGCGTCGCCAGCGACGGCGAGGTCTGCCCGTTCTCGATCTTGGACAGCATGCCGGCCGACAGCTGCGCCTGCTTCGCCAGCGCCGCGACCGTCAGGTTCAGGCGCCGGCGCGAGCTGCGTACCTGCTTGCCGATCGCGATCTCGAGCGCCTCGACGCTGTGTTGATCGCGGCTACTGTCTTCACCTTTTGCTTCTTTTCTATCGAGATCAACCATAGGCCTTTTTCGCTTCTCTAGTGGGTGACATATCAAAACCCAGCGGGCGAGTGAAAGCAAATCGAGGTTTATGCAGTCGGGAAAAAATCCGCATCGATTCCCGGGCATATGGTTGACCATCGAGGCGTTATTCCCTAACCTTGACGGACACCGAATTTGTCGGTGGTAATCATAATAAAATCGATCAAAATCAATCAGTTGGAGGAAGCATGAGCAAGCGTGTTGCAGTTATCGGAGCCGGGCCGAGCGGCCTGGCGCAATTGCGGGCTTTTCAGTCGGCGCAGGAAAAAGGCGCGGACATCCCCGATATCGTCTGTTTCGAGAAGCAGGAAGACTGGGGCGGCCTGTGGCGCTACAGCTGGCGCACCGGTCTCGATGAACATGGCGAGCCGGTGCACAACAGCATGTACCGCTACCTGTGGTCGAACGGACCGAAGGAAGGCCTGGAGTTTGCCGACTATTCGTTCGAGGAGCATTTCGGACGTCCGATCGCATCCTACCCGCCGCGCGCGGTGCTGTTCGACTACATCGAGGGCCGCGTCAAGAAAGCCGGCGTGCGTCACTGGATCCGCTTCGACTCGCCGGTGCGCCACGTGCACTACGACGAACACGAAGGCATGTTTCACGTCACCGTGCAGGACCACGAAAAAGACGTCGAGTACACCGAGGAATTCGATCACGTTATCATCGCGACCGGTCACTTCTCGACCCCGAACGTACCCGAATTCCCGGGATTCGAGACCTTCAACGGGCGCGTATTGCACGCGCACGATTTTCGTGACGCGATGGAATTCAAGGACAAGGATATCCTCATTATCGGCACTTCCTACTCGGCCGAGGATATCGGCTCGCAATGCTGGAAGTACGGCTGCAAATCGGTGACGGTCTCGCACCGCACCGCGCCGATGGGCTACAAGTGGCCCGACAACTGGAAGGAGGTGCCGCTGCTGCAGAAGGTCGAAAAGAATACCGCGACCTTCAAGGACGGCTCCACCGCCGAGGTGGACGCGATCATCCTGTGCACCGGTTACCTGCACCACTTCCCGTTCATGGCGGAAAACCTGAAGCTCAAGACCAACAACCGCCTGTACCCGGTCAACCTCTACAACGGCGTGGTGTGGACGCCCAATCCCAGGCTGATGTATCTCGGCATGCAGGACCAGTGGTATACCTTCAACATGTTCGACGCGCAGGCCTGGTACGCGCGCGACGTTATCATGGGGCGGCTCGACCTGCCGTCC
>JAOTUD010000465.1 GCA_029864065.1 Gammaproteobacteria bacterium
TTTTCTTTGTCGGGCTTGCCGCGATGCCGTTTGCCGAAACCGTGGTGTTGTTTTTTACCGCACCGCTATTCATCTGCATCTTGTCGCAACCCGTACTCGGCGAAAAAGTCGGCTTATCGCGCTGGGTAGTTATCGTTGTCGGCATGCTCGGCGCCGTTGTCATGCTGCGACCGGGCAGCGGCCTGTTCAAGGCGATCAGCCTGCTACCGATCATGGCCGCATTGTGCTACGCCGCGATGACTATGATGACGCGCAAACTCGGCATGCGCGAAACCGCCGGCGCAATGACTTTCTATATCCAGATCGCCTTCATCGTCCTCAGTTCGCTGGTTGGTCTCGCTATCGGCGACGGCAGCTTAGATAACTACGACAGCCCGTCGCTGCAATTCCTGCTGCGCGCCTGGACCTGGCCCAGCCTGGTACAGTGGCAACTGCTGATGATATGCGGTTCAATCGTGGCGATCGGAGGCTACCTGATGTCGCAGGCCTACCGCATCGGGGAAGCGTCCGCGGTAGCGCCATTCGAATACGCATCCCTGCCGTTTGCACTGCTGGCGGGTTACACCCTGTGGGGGGACTGGCCCGACTGGCGTGCGTTCATCGGCACCGGGATGATTGTCGGCAGCGGACTGATGGTGGTCTACCTCGAAAACCGTGCGCACCGGAAATCGCTGCAACACGCGCAGATCGATTATTAATTTGTCCTGTATCGAGGTTTTTTAGCGCCGGGCTGCCGATACCAGGTTAATCGCATTTTCTGTTAAGATTAAATGCTCGAAAAAATTAACCCTTTTCCAGGAGTAAACAGTTGGAAGCGGAGCACTACAGACAAATTCTGCTCGACTTGAAACGGGATCTGACCGATCGGATCAACACAATCGACCGGGATATCAGGCACGAAGGCATGACGGCGGACTGGAGCGAGCAGGCGAGTGAACGCGAAAACGACGAAGTGCTCGAATCGCTGGGCAACACCTCGGAACAGGATCTGCTGAAGATCAATTACGCGTTGAAAAGACTGGAAAACGGCACCTATTTCAATTGCGCCGAGTGCGGCGAGGACATTCCGCACGCGCGCCTGGAATTACTGCCGTTTACCGCCTATTGCGTGGAATGCGCAGAAAGAATCGAAGACTGAAGGAATCATAACGAATGCTGAACGAAAAACACGACCTGGTGCACGAACTGCCCGAGCACCGCGATACCATTCACAACCTCAAATTAACGAATCAACACTTTTCCCGGCTATTCGACGAGTATCACGAGGTCGACCACGAGGTGCACCGCATCGAGACCGGCGTCGAAAATACCTCGGACGAATACCTCGACGAACGCAAGAAAGTCCGTCTGCATCTCAAGGACGAACTCTACCGCATGATCAAGGAAGCCTAGCCTGAATATTTCACCAGTCGATCGTTTCGCTATCGGGCAGATAAACCACGATCACGCAACCGTTTTCAGTATAGGAACAATGCTCGGTTCCCGATTTCATTAACACCAGGTCTCCGGCTCGATATACCGTACCATCGTTTTCGGTAATATCCCCACTGATAATATAGAATTCCTCGTTACCGACGTGCCGATGCGGGATGGTGGTATAACCGGGCTCCATCTTGTAAATATGAAACCCCGTGCCCGGGGGCCTGTCCGTATCGAGTTGCAGGACCAGGCCATCTTCCTGTCCGCGATCATTGATATAGGGCACGAACTCCGCCTCGTCGATATTGACGACAACGCGTTCGCCTTCGTCAACTGCTTTCATCGCAAACTCCTTCAGTCCTGTTTCAACTGGGTAACTTCACGGCGGAATGGTAACGCATCTCCGATATCTGGCATATCCAGTTCGCGCGCGTAGCGATGCCCGGCATAGGTCGCCCACGCAATCGGCGCCGGCGACTCGGCGTCGCCGATCAGTTTGATCGACCTGATTCCGTTCGCTTCCCACTCGCCCTCGCGCGCGCCGAGTTCACGCCACAGCGCGTCGTTACCCGTCCTCGACACCACCATGACGACCGCGTCGGCGGCGATCGCGTCCACCTGACCGGAGAATACGCATTCATGCCAGACCGAACCATTCTCGATTCGGGTCACGCCGCGGTTGAGCACGACGTTCACGCCGAGCCCCGCCAGTCTCGCGTGTATCGATCCCTGCTCCAGCGTATTGACAGTCCACTCGGATACGCGTGCGGCCGGGGTAACCAGCGTGACATCGGCGCCGTTATCGGCCAGCAATTCGGCAACCACGCCGCCCATGTAGTAATGATCATCGTCGAACACGACCACCTTGCCGGCAGGAATATTGCCGTTCATCAGGTCGTCGGGGGTGTGCACCGGGATCGAGTCATCGCTCCGCATCGCTACCACATGCAACCGCGATACGCCGTCTGTGCGCCAGCTCGAGCCGGTCGCGAGCGCGACATGTTCGAAACCGAAGGCGAGAATTTCGTCGGCCGACAATTCATTGTCGAGGTAGATATCCACGTTCGGCATCTGGCTGAGCTGGTACTCGCGGTAATCGGCAACCCGACCCCAGGCGGATAGACCCGGCAGGTTTCGCTCGCGCGCGACGCGCCCGCCGAGCCGCGCTTCGGCCTCGGCCAATACTACCTGGTAGCCGCGTTCTCCGAGCGCGCGCGCGGCCTCGAGGCCGGCCGGCCCGGCGCCGACGATCAACACCGTTTCGCTGTCGCCCTTGCGCTCAATCCTTTCCGGGTGCCAGCCCTTGCGCCATTCCTCCATGAAGGTCGGATTTTGCGTGCAACGCGCGATCGACATGGTCATATCGCCGCTGATGCAGATATTGCAGCCGATGCATTCGCGGATGTCCTCGATGCGCCCTTCCTCGATCTTGCGCGGCAGGAAGGGATCGGCGATCGACGGCCGCGCGCAACCGATAAAATCGAGAATACCGGAGCTGACCTGCCTGACCATGACGTCGGGTGACGTGAAGCGCCCGACGCCGACCACCGGTTTCGGCGTCAGCGCCTTGATGCCTGCGACCAGCTCCTGTTGCGCCGCTTCTTCCTTGAAACGCGACGGTCCCGAGCAATCCGCCCAGGTGCCGTGAGCGAGATCCCACAAGTCCGGCACCTCGGCGTGCATTTCGATCATGTCGCGAACCTCGCTGTTAGCGAGGCCGAGATCGCCGATGATTTCGTCGAGCGACAGGCGCAGCGTGATGCCGCAGGTGTCGCCGACGGCGTCCTGACATTCCTCTACCAGTTCGCGCATCAGCCGGGTCCGGTTTTCGAGGCTGCCGCCGTATTCGTCGCTACGCTGGTTGGTCGCGCGCGACATGAAATG
>JAOTUD010000466.1 GCA_029864065.1 Gammaproteobacteria bacterium
CCAGTCACCGATCGGCACGATCATGCCGATTTCCTCGGCAACCGGTATGAAATCAAGCGGCGATACGAGCCCGTCTTCGGGATGAAACCAGCGTATCAGGCTCTCCATCCCCAAAATCCGGCCGCTGGCCGAATCGATCTGCGGCTGGTAAAAAAGTTCGAACTGGTTTTTATCCAGCGCTATTCTCAAATCGGTGGTCATCTTCATGATCGTCCGCGAATGCGCTTCCATTTCGCTGGAATAAAACTGGTATCTGTCCTTACCCTGATTCTTGGCAAACTCCTTTGCCGAGACCGCATGCTTGAAAAGCGTATCGGCATCGTCGCCATCGTCCGGGGCAACGGCAATGCCGATGCTGGCGGTCAGGTGCACCTTGTTGCCATCGACATCGAGGGGCCGTTTGATCGCCGCCAGCACCCGGCCGCTGACCGCCGATGCATTCTCCACGCTGTTGGCGCCATACAGTACGACCGAAAATTCGTCACCGCCTGTGCGCGCCGTGTTCTCTATCTGCACCGAAGCGCCGCCACGCCCGAGGATGTCGCCACTGCGCAAGACCCTGGTCAATCGATTGGCAACCGTTTGCAGAATCTGGTCTCCGCATTGAACGCCCAGCGTCTCGTTTATATTGCGAAAATGATCGAGACCGATATCCAGCAACACCAGGGACCTACCATCCCTTTTCGCCTGGGAGATACTCTTGTCGAGCTGGTTGATAAATAATTTGCGGTTAGGCAGGCCTGTCAGATTATCGTAATAAGCCAAGTGATCCTGGTAGGCTTTGGCCGTCAGCGTATTCCTGACGCGCAATGCCAGTTCACTGGCATCGACCGGCTTGGAGAGAAAATCCGTGGCGCCCAGTTCGAGCGCCTTTAGCTTGTTATCCGAACTTTCCGATGCGGTAAGGATAATAACCGGCAGATGCACGAAATCATCGAGTTCACGAACCTTCTTGAGAATCTGGAAACCGTCGACCTCGGGCATATCCAGGTCCAGCAACAGGATATCGGGATTGTGTTTAACCAGTTTGTCGACAGCCCTGGTCGAGTCCCGGACCGAAATAAAATGCCGGTATCCCTCTTCTTCGAGCAATGCCTGGACGATTTCCAGCATCACCGGCTCGTCATCGACCAGCATGATGGTCGATGTCTTCAATTGTGAATGACGTGGATCGTCCTGCTCCATATATTAAAGCACCTGGAATTAAAGATAATTCTAGTTTATGCAGTCAGTAAAAAGGTCAAAAATTTTGAATTTTTCAATTGATTTTCACTATGCCTCTTAGGTTGCCAGGGCCCGCGGCCGCCTCGTCATCTGGCGTGCGACAATTAGTCGCATGGCTCCCGGTTTGCGCGAATCCCCTGCGAGCACGAATTGCCAGGTTGCCCCGGGCTTCTCGACGACCCGCCGGTCGCTGCCCTGCCATTGCCTGGGCCAATGATGCGGGTACCTGTTTCACTCGGCGCCGTAACGCGTTGGCGTCACCTCTAGTCGATCCACCGGGTTAATTCTCTGTGGTTACGATTCGACTATTGAGCTGTTTGATAACGCCAATCGTATGTTGAATATCAGCCAGTTGCTTTCCCTTTGCGTAATTTTCCAGGTCTCTTGCCGGCTCTGTAAATGCAGAAAAACCTACCGAACCTCCCGAGGCTTTCAACCAGTAACCAAATTTCTCGATTTCGTCGAAATCCTGCTTCTCGACTGCCGCTTCGACAATCTCGCAGTTGGCGGACAACTGGTTGATAAATTTGCCGATAACCGGCCTTAATCTTGGCTTGGATTCAAAATAATGCGAGGTGAGTTTTTCCGGGATAACATACTCTTTTGCCGGCTTAACCATCTCTACGACGACCTTGTTTTTCGGACCGGGCTCCAGGCTCAACCTGTCATGGATAGAATGCAGTTTTCTAATTACGCCCGGTAAATCCGAATCATCCCTGTCTTTGGCCAACTGCTCGAGTTCCCGCGCCGGTTCGGCAAACTGAGCGAAGCCAAGACTTCCAGCCGATCCCTTTAGCCAGTGCCCCAGCCTGACTAGCTCGGCGTAGTCTTTCTCGTTCCAGGCCGTGTCGACAGCCGTCATCTGATCCTCGAGCCTGACGACGAACTTTTCCACGATTCCTCGGAACTTCGGATTCGACATCGGCAGGCTGGAATACACGTTTTGCGCCGGTTCCGGCTGGTCGTCGACGACCGACTCGTCGGCTACCTGATCGAGCGTCGGGGCCTGTTCTTCGATCGGCAGGCTCGTAACCGGCTTGACCACTTCGAGTATCGCCTGTGCTCCGGCTTCGGGTGCCAGCTCCACCCTGCCGTAGAGCGAGTGCAATTCCTTTATCGCGCCTGGTAGATTCGCATCATCCCGGTCTTCGGCTAACTGCTGGAGCGCCTTCGCCGGTTCGACGAAGGGGCCAAACCCGACGCTGCCCGCCGACCCCTTCAACCAGTGGCCCAGGCGCCTCAATTCATCGTAATCACGTTGACCCCACGCGGCGTCGATCGCCGTCAGCCGGTCTCGGAGCCGCGGAACAAACTTTTCGACAATGCCCCGGAATTTTGCATTCGACATCGGCAGGCTGGAAATAATTTTTTCGGGCTGGATTGCCTGGTCATCGATGAGCGACTCGTTAGCCTCCTGAGCGAGCGTCGGGGCCCGATCTTCGAGGGGCTGCCTTGTCGAGGGCTTGACCATCTCGAGTGCAGGTCGGGTCCCGGGTTCGGGCACGAACTCGACCCTGCGATAGAGCGAGTGCAGTTTCTCTATCGCGCCCGGTAAATTCGAATCATCGCTGTCGCCGGCCAACTGCTCGAGCGCTTTTGCCGGTTCGACGAACGGGCCAAACCCGACGCTGCCCGCCGATCCCTTCAACCAGTGGCCCAGTCGCTTCAGTTCGTCGTAATTGCGTTGGTTCCACGCGGCATCGATCGCCGTCAGCTGTTCTCGGAGTCTCGGAACAAACTTTTCGACAATTTTGCGGAACTTCGGATTCGACATCGGCAGGCTGGAAACGATCTTTGCGGCCTCGCCTGGTTCGGCATCCGCCGTCGCTGTCTCTGCGACCATGTCCGAGGTTGCGGCCTCGGTTTCGAGCATCGGTTCGCCGCCCAGATGCGCCGCCAGCCTGTCGACCAGTAGATCGATATCGACTGGCTTGGTCATGTATTCGCTGTAACCGGCGTCCAGGCACTTCTGCTCTGCCCCGACCATCGCATCCGCGGTCATCGCAATGACGGGCAGGGTGTAATTTCTCTCACGCATCGATCGGGCCGCGGTGTATCCGTCCATCTCCGGCATTTGC
>JAOTUD010000467.1 GCA_029864065.1 Gammaproteobacteria bacterium
CAAAAAAAAGCCCCGTATCGACGGGGCTTGCAGGATATACGACGTAACCGGCGATTAAAACAGCATGCCGTGTCCCTGTGCGGTCATGCCGAACAGCATCGGAATCGACAGCAGGGTATTGGTGCGCGAGGCCATCAACGCTACGGTTTTTGCCCTGGCGATAACATCGGCATCGTGGCTCTGCCCGTCGAGGCCGAGGATTTTCTTTTGATTCGGCCAGATCAGCACCCAGACGTTAAACAGCATGATGGTGCCCAACCATGCGCCCATGCCGATAGCGCGATAGCCTTCGCTGAAGGTGAAGGCGGCGACGACGCCGGAGCCTTCGCCACCGTGCATGGCTTCGAGCGCCATGGCGCCGGTGAGCCAGGTCGCAATTGCCGCCCAGCGGAACCATAACAGCGCGCTCGGCGCGAGATACTTATTAATCGCTGCTGGTCCCGGTCCGCCATCGTTGGCTTCGGCCAGCGCTTTGGCGACGCCCGGAACCTGTATGAAGTTGAAATAATACAGCAGACCAATCCAGGTAATGCCGACCATAACGTGCATCCAGACCCAGAACTCCCACGGATTGACAGTGCCGGTTGTGCCCAGGATGAACATGATGACGAAAGCCAGCACAAAACCGGAAATAATCGTACCCGGTATTGATTTTAATGGATTCATTGATGACTCCGAATTATAAACGTTTAGAATACGGGGCTTAGGTTTATGTGCCTGCCCATGCCCGTTGCACGCGGCGCAGTATAAGGATTTTCGAAATAGGGTGCAATGAATCTCTGGGCCGTCATCTAATGGGTTTTAACAGCAATTGCGAGGTAATATGTGCGGCTTATTTGGTGCCCTGAGTTTCGACGGAAACGGGATAAAAAACGAGCATGCGGACAGCATGTCGGAACAGGTCGCGCGTCGCGGACCCGATGACAGGGGCGAGTTTTACGATGGCCCGGTAATGCTCGGGCATCGGCGTTTGTCGATTATCGATTTGTCCGCCGCCGGCCACCAGCCCATGCACGACAGCAGTCGCCGCTACACCATCGTTTTCAATGGTACTATTTATAATTACCCCGAGCTACGCGACACATTGATTGGCAAGGGTTACCAGTTTAATTCGCATAGCGATACCGAGGTCATCATCAATGCCTACGCCTGCTGGGGCGATGACTGCGTCGAGCGCCTGCACGGCATGTTCGCTTTCGCGATCTGGGATTCACGGCTCCAGAAACTATTCCTGGCGCGCGACCGCATGGGGATCAAGCCACTTTACTTCGCGGTTTCGCCGGGCGGATTCTATTTTGCCTCCAATCCACAGGCGCTGCTTGCCACCGGCCTGTTCGCGACCGATATCGATCCGGTTGGCCTGCATCACCAGCTGAGCCTGCACGCGGTAATACCGGCGCCACGCACGCTGATAAAGTCGATAAGAAAATGCCGCCCTGCCTTTTACATGAACGTTACCCCGGACGGTAAAATCGCAGAGCAGCTCTACTGGTCGCTGGTCGCGAAACGCCCCGCTAAACCGATGTCCGCCGACGAATGGAATGCCGCAATTCACGACTCGTTGATGCAGGCGGTCAAGAAGCGGCTCACCATCGCCGACGTTCCGGTAGGCGTGCTGCTATCAGGCGGGCTCGATTCGAGTTTGCTGGTCGCGCTGCTGGACGAGGCCGGACAGCGGGATATTCGTACCTTCAGCATCGGTTTCGAGGATCAACCCGAGGAGCGCGGCAACGAGTTCGAATTCTCAGACCCGGTCGCCGAGCGCTATGCCACCGATCACCAGAAATTCCTGATACCGAACGACGAGGTGCTGACCCGGCTTCCGGAAGCGGTTGCGGCGATGGCGGAACCGATGTTCGGCCAGGACGCGGTCGCCTTCTACCTGCTTTCCGAGCAGGTCTCGAAATCGGTCAAGGTGGTGCAAAGCGGGCAGGGCGCGGACGAAGTTTTTGCCGGCTATTTCTGGTACGCGCAGATGTGGGCGTCGCAGGAACCCGGGATCGAGCGATTTTCAAACCATTACGTCGATCGCGATCACGCCGAGTTTTGCGATACGGTCGCGGCTGCTTACCGCGGCGAGGACTATACCAGCCAACTGATCGAGGAAAATCTGAATACCGACCAGGCCGACAGTTTCCTCGATGCGGTGCTGCGCTTCGACGTGACGACGCTGGTCGTAGACGACCCGGTAAAACGGGTCGACAACATGACCATGGCCTGGGGGCTGGAAGCGCGGGTGCCGTTTCTCGATCATCAACTGGTGGAACTGGCTGCCTCCTGCCCGCCGGAGCTGAAACTGAAACACCAGGGCAAGGGCGTGCTGAAGGAAATTGCGCGCGGGCGCGTCCCCGACGCGGTAATCGATCGACCCAAAGGGTATTTTCCGATGCCCGCGTTGAAATACGTGCGCGGCGATTTTTTCCAGTTCATGGCGGATACCCTTAACAGCCGGCGTAGCCGCGAGCGCGGACTGTTCAATCGTGATTACATCGATCGGCTGCTGGCGCAACCGGAGCAGCACTTCACGCGCTTGAACGGCAGCAAGCTGTGGCATTGCGCGCTGCTGGAATACTGGTTACAGCAACATATCGATCCCGGCCAAAAGTAACGGATCCAATTTCCATGCTTGAAAAAAACGGTTATGATAATACCTTAGTAATTTGCTTGGTTATTACTCTCGAGGTATTGAATGGACGTTCTGGAACGAATTAAACAACAGGTCGAAGCCTACCCGGTGCTGATTTACATGAAGGGCACGCCGCAATTGCCGCAATGCGGTTTCTCCAGCAGAACCGCGGAAGCGTTGAAATCGCTGGGTGTCGAATTCGCTTATGTCAACGTGTTATCCGATCCCGAAATATTCCAGAACCTGCCGCGCTACGCTGACTGGCCAACGTTCCCGCAGGTCTACGTCGATGGGGAACTGATCGGGGGTTGCGACATCACGCTCGAAATGCACGAATCGGGCGAACTCGAAAAGCTTGTCCAGACAGCGCTAGAGAAAAAGGCCAGCTGACAGCTTGAACGCCCGGGCCCGCAACAGCGAAGCGCGGGGCCCGGGCATTCCCGGCCAATCCAGATGCCGGCACAGATTGACTCCAGGTAAACTCGCCGCTAACGGTTGATGCCGTTGTGCCGCCTGTCACGGGATGGGCGCGCAGGCCTCGTGGGCGAGGCTGATGATTTCCGCGACCGAAGGCGCGGGATCGAGGTCGTGGCCGTGCCAGACGCCGATCGAAATTCGCATCTGTTTCCCCTGATCGGTGGCTTGCATCGTGTGCCGCTTGATACTT
>JAOTUD010000468.1 GCA_029864065.1 Gammaproteobacteria bacterium
AAGGCGAAGGTCCACGTACCGCTGAGCGGGCGCACCATGTCCTTCGACGGCAAGGGTAAGTGCACCGGCGGCTGCTAGGTTTTCCCCGCCTTCACCACGCGAAAAGCAGGACAGTCTATCGACGCATCACCCTGCCTGCTCGGCCACACTGCCGCATTCAACTGCAATATCGACGGTTTGCGGCAAACAAGCGGACAACAACGCGTAATTTACCCCAAATGAGGGTTGCAGGGGCAAAGGTAAATCTGTTATCACCCATACACGATTAAAAATCATAAGAATCAATCATCATCAAGCTGGCAAACATTGACAAGCAAGCGCGACGCTGCCGCCTGGCGGCAATAAGGCCGTCATGACCTCGATACTGTTTGCAATCGGTTGCCTGGCTATTCTCGCGATCATCATAATCCTCGTTTTCAAGCCCTACGATTACGGCGCCAGCATCACCAGCTTCAAGAAGATCGGAAACCAGGATGACGTAACGGATACGTC
Source organism: Gammaproteobacteria bacterium (assembly GCA_029864065.1). Lineage (GTDB taxonomy): Bacteria > Pseudomonadota > Gammaproteobacteria. Next base: position 493 of record JAOTUD010000468.1, read on the forward strand.
GATCATTACCCGCTGGCGCTCGGCCAGGATACGACCCGGTTTGATCGCCTGCAAACAGGTAGCCGGCTTGACCGACCAGGTTTTCCTCGCGCGCGATGTGCCTGAACTGCCGCTGGCCGACTGCTCCGAAAAGTATTGCCGCTGTCATTACATTTTTCACGATGACCGGCGCAGCGGGATCGACCGCCGCGCCGAACTGGACAGGCTGGGCGCATTGCTGACGGCAAGCGCCCGGGATCGGCGGCGCAGCCCGGGCCGCCGCTTCGACGACCTGGCCCCGGCCTGACCGCGTACCAGGTTAGCGATAGGTTGCCCTCAGCCTCGGATCCGGAATAAAAAAAGCCAGCTTTCGCCGGCTTTTTATTTCTAAAAAACGAAGCACGCGTTACTCGTCGTCGGACTCCGCGTCGGGACGGTCGATCAGCTCTACATAAGCCATCGGCGCCTTGTCGCCAGGCCGATAGCCGCACTTGAGAATACGCATATAGCCGCCCGGTCTCTCCTTGTAACGGGGACCGAGATCTACGAACAGCTTGCCCACCGCGGCCTTGTCGCGGATGCGCTTGAAAGCCATGCGTCGATTGGCGACATTGTCTTCCTTGGCCAATGTGATCAGGGGCTCGGCGACGCGCCGCAATTCCTTGGCCTTCGGCAAGGTGGTGCGAATTACTTCATGATCGAACAATGAAGCTGCCATGTTTCTGAACATCGCCTTGCGATGGGGGCTGTTGCGGTTGAGCTGTCGCCCGCTATTGCGATGACGCATCGTATAATCCTCTTGTTAACTCGCCAGCTTGTCGTTGTCGATGCTGGCAGGCGGCCAGTTCTCGAGACGCATGCCCAGTGACAGGCTGTACGAAGCCAGCACGTCCTTGATCTCGGTCAGGGACTTTTTGCCCAGGTTCGGGGTCTTCAGCAACTCGACTTCGGTGCGCTGAATCAGGTCGCCGATGTAATAAATATTCTCCGCCTTCAGACAGTTGGCCGAGCGCACCGTCAGCTCGAGATCGTCCACCGGGCGCAGCAGAATCGGATCGATGTGCGATTCCGGTTCGCTCGCGGTTTCTTCTTCGGAACCCTCGAGGTTGACGAAAACCGAGAGCTGATCCTTGAGGATGCTGCCGGCGACGCGGATCGCCTCTTCGGGATCGATAGTGCCATTGGTTTCGATGTCGATGATCAGCTTGTCCAGGTCGGTGCGCTGTTCGACACGCGCCGCCTCGACGCTGTAGGCGATCTTGCGCACCGGCGAAAACGAGGCATCCAGCTGCAGGTGACCGAGCGCCGCGTCCTCTTCCGAAATCTGGCGCGTATTGGCAGGCTGGTAACCGCGGCCCTTCATGATATGCAGCGACATGTCGAAATTGATGGCCTTGGTCAGGGTCGCGATAACGTAATCCGGATCGACGATTTCGATATCGTGATCGAGCTGTATGTCGCCCGCGGTGACAACGCCCGGACCCTTCTTGGAAATGGTCAGCGTCGCTTCGTCCTTGCTGTGCATGATAATACCCACACCCTTCAGGTTGAGCAGGATATCGATCACGTCTTCCTGCACGCCGTCGATGGTGGTGTATTCGTGCAGCACGCCTTCGATACGGCAGTCGACGATTGCGCAACCGCGCACCGACGACAACAGAATCCTTCTTAACGCGTTACCGAGCGTGTGACCGAAACCGCGTTCCAGCGGTTCGATGGAAACGCGCGCATGGTAGGTGTGCTGTTCCTCGACCTTGACATGCTTCGGTTTCAGTAAATCAGAGTACATTTTAGACATAAATAACCCGCTAATTATTTGGAGTAAAGTTCGACTACGAGCTGCTCGTTGATGTCAGGCGGCAGTTCATTGCGTTCCGGCAACGCCTTGAAGGTTCCCTCGAACTTGGTCTGGTTTACGTCTATCCAGCCAGGAATCCCGATTTGCTCGGCCAGCGCCATCGCTTCGGCGATACGCGCCTGCGTGCGCGACTTCTCGCGCACGCTGATCACGTCCGCCGGGTTTACCGTGTAGGAGGGAATATTGACGGTCTTGCCGTTGACCTGGATCGCCTTGTGGTTGACCAGTTGCCTCGCTTCGGCCCGCGTCGAGCCAAAGCCCATGCGGTACACAACGTTGTCCAGCCGGGCTTCCAGTAATTGCAGCAGGTTTGCGCCGGTGGAGCCCTTGAGGCGCGAGGCCTCCTTGTAGTAGTTGCGGAACTGACGCTCGAGAATGCCGTAAATACGGCGTAGCTTCTGCTTTTCGCGCAGCTGCAGGCCATAGTCGGATTGGCGAGGCTTGCGCGTGCCGGCGCCGTGCATACCGGGAGGATTGTCGATCTTGCACTTGGTGTCGACAGCGCGACGCGACGACTTGAGACTCAGGTCCGAGCCTTCACGACGCATCAATTTACATTTGGGTCCGATGTATTTTGCCATTTCAGTTCCTGCCTATACGCGGCGCTTTTTCGGAGGGCGACAGCCGTTGTGTGGAATCGGCGTGACGTCATCGATGCGGGAAATCTTGAAACCGATCGCGTTCAACGCGCGCACCGCCGAATCACGCCCGGGTCCCGGCCCCTTGACCATGACCTCGAGGTTTTTCATCCCCATTTCCTGGGCCGCCTGCCCCGCGCGCTCGGCCGCCACCTGCGCCGCGAACGGGGTCGATTTGCGCGAGCCGCGAAAGCCGGAACCACCGGCCGTCGCCCAGGTCAAGGCGTTACCCTGACGATCGCTGATGGTCACGATGGTATTGTTGAAGGTCGCATGGATATGCGCCACGCCGTCCGATACGACGCGTTTTGCTTTCTTCTT
>JAOTUD010000469.1 GCA_029864065.1 Gammaproteobacteria bacterium
TCGTCCAGCCGCACCGGGGCGAAACGCCGGTCACGAAACGCGGCGTTGAAGGCCGAGTTCGTGACCGCCTGGGCGAGCGGTTCGATCGCCTGCAGCGAGCCGACGCAACCGCGCAATTCACCACAATGGATCAGCGTGATAAAAACGGCCGCCGGTATTTGCAGGCTGGCTGCCTGTTGCGCGACATCGATTTGCGGCGCACGACCGGTCGACAATCCGCTAAGAATCGAACGCCTGGCGATTTCGAGCAGCAGCGACTGCTCGTCGCCGCTTAGCTCAATACAGAGCGAAGGCGGCATAACCGACGACCCGGTCAGGTGTGCCGGCAGTATCGCCGGAATTGCAGGCATGCAGCAGCGCGACTCGATGCGACCGACCCATGGACGATGCCATCAACCCGTTTATCGCGCGCGCACCGCAGGCCTCGTCGCCGCTCAGGGTCGTCGACCTGGCGACGATATGCGCGCAGGTGGCGCTATCGACCCGCTGCGCGTCACGGTAGTTCAGGAAATGCGACAAATCGGAGCTGATCACGACCAGCGTATGCGGATCGCCCGCCAGCGCATCGACCACCGCCGCGACCTGGTCGGCGGCGGCGGCGCCGACGACGACCGGTACCAGCGTGAAATCCTTCAGCACCGTCTGCAGGAAAGGCAGCTGCACCTCGAGGCTGTGCTCGTCGCGATGCGCCTCGTCGGAGACCTGCACGCCGGGCAATCTGGCAATCAGGTCGAGCGCGTCGCGATCCAGTTCGACCTCGCCGAGGGGTGTCGCAAACCGGTCTACCGACGGGATCGCCATGCCGCTGACATAAACCCGGTGCGCAGGGCCGAGCAACAGAACGCGTTTTACTTGATCCGGATCAGATAACAGGCAACGAAACGCGCACGCAGCCGTCGACCCGGAGTAGATATAGCCCGCGTGTGGTACTATCAGCGCCTCAGGTACTACCTCGTCATCCGCGGATGCGGCGTTTAACAGCTCATTGATATGGTGTTGCAGACGACTCGGATTAGCATCGTAGAAGTAACCGGCGACGGCTGCTTCGCGTGTCTTCATGATCTGCCCTCGTGTAAATGCAATATATTGTTACAGTATAAACCGAAGATTCCAGATTTAATTTGCCCTGAATCAAGCGATGAACGAAACCATTGTTAAAACCAAATACTGGCACCGTCTCGATGACGGGCGTCTGCAGTGCGACCTGTGCCCGCGCCACTGCCATCTGCGCGAGGGACAGCGCGGCCTGTGCTACGTGCGCCAGCGCCTCGACGACGAGGTCAAGCTGGTCAGTTATGGCCGCTCCAGCGGTTTCTGCATCGATCCGATCGAAAAGAAACCGCTCAACCATTTTTACCCGGGTAGCTCGGTGCTGTCCTTCGGCACCGCCGGCTGCAACCTGGCCTGCAAGTTCTGCCAGAACTGGGATATGAGTAAATCGCGCGAGATGGATACGCTGGCGGATGCCGCGTCGCCGCAAAAACTCGCCCGCGTCGCCGCCGAGCTGGCTTGCCAGAGCGTGGCCTTTACCTACAACGACCCGGTAATCTTTCACGAATACGCGATCGACGTCGCCGCCGCCTGCCGCGAACACGACATCAAGACGGTCGCGGTCACCGCCGGTTATATCGACCCCGAGCCGCGCACGGAGTTTTTTTCCTGCATGGATGCAGCCAACGTCGACCTGAAGGCCTTTACCGATCGCTTTTACTACAAGATCTGCGGCGGGCACCTGGCGCCGGTGCTCGAAACGCTGGAGTATATCCACCACCATACCGATTGCTGGCTCGAGCTGACCACGCTGTTAATCCCCGGCGAAAACGACTCCGACGCGGAAATCGACGAGATGAGCCAATGGGTGGTCGAAAAGCTCGGTCCCGACGTACCGATGCATTTCACCGCGTTTCACCCCGACTGGAAGATGCGCGATATCAAGCCAACCCCGCCGTCAACCCTGACGCGCGCACGACAGATAGCGATCGATAACGGCGTGCATTATGCCTACACCGGCAACGTCCACGATAGCAGGGGATCGAGCACCTGGTGCCATTCCTGCGGCGAACTGCTGATCGAGCGCGACTGGTACGTGCTGGGACGCTGGGGCCTCGATGCCGACGGTTGCTGCGCCAAATGTGGATCCCGACTGCCCGGGCATTTCCTCGACGAACCGGGCCATTTCGGCGCACAGCGCATCCCGGTCACCCTCAACCGCTATGCGGGCACCTGAATATCGGCAGCATCGCGGATAGCGCTCCGGCACGCACCGTGACGATGCCCGATTCGCTATATATCCTCTCCGGCAATTGCCAGCATCAGGTGTATATCCGTCTCGTGGGAAAGAAATCCGCTATGAATCAATTTACTATCCGTGTTCTCGTTTTTTCTCCAGACCGGTTGCGCGAGCGCGGAAACCTTCAATAACTGGCCCAGTAAACTATACTGGATAACGATAATGACTCGATCCACGGGAATTCGCATGAAAACAGGCTTGAACATCGCAACTGTCGCAGCATTGGCATTACTGTATTCGATTCCGGTCCAGGCAGATTTTGTCGGGCTCAGGATTGGCGCGGACTATTGGAGTCCGAGCCTTTCCGGAGGTTTTAACAGCACCGGCCAGGCCAGCATCGATTTATCCGGCGACCTTGGTCTGGACGATCCATCGATGTCGTCGCTGGTATTAAGCCTGGAGCATCCGATTCCGGTTATACCGAACATCAGGTACCAGGGTATAGATCTGGGCAGCAACGGCCTGAACACGCTTACCGGCAGCATCACCTTCGAAGGTCAGACCTACGGTGCCGGGGAAACGGTCCGCTCCACCTTCGATCTATCACATGACGATATCGTTTTGTATTACGAAATACTGGATAACTGGGTAAACCTCGACGTCGGCCTGGATTTGAAGCGCTTCGACGGAGAAGTGTCGATCGTTGGCACTACCAACACGACCGTCAGCAGAAACCAGGTGGACGAAACGGTTCCCCTGCTCTACCTGTCTGCCAGATTCGATTTACCGTTCAGCGGATTCTACCTGGGTGCGAATATCAGCAGCTTCAGTATCGACGACAGCAGCGCCGATGACGTTACCATCATGCTGGGTTACGAATCAGGCACCGGGTTTGGCATCGAAGGCGGCGTCAGGACTTTCTCGCTCGAGCTGGATGACGTCGACGGCCTCAACTCGGACCTGGAATACGACGGTGCCTTCGTCAACGGATACTTCCACTTCTAGTCCTGAACCAACAGGCCAACCCAATATCCCCTGGTAAATTTATCTGGT
>JAOTUD010000470.1 GCA_029864065.1 Gammaproteobacteria bacterium
CCGGTTTTGGAGCGAACCAGGATCGCGTTGGCCGAGTTTTCCGGCGCCACGCCGTAATGTTCGCAAAACACGGCGGTGTCGGCCAGTTCCGGGTCGCAGGGCCAGACTTCGAACGCAAGGCCGCTTCGTTCAAGATATTTTTGGATCGTGGCTAGTGTCGCAGTCATGGTCGCCGCTACCGGGATGGATGCTCTGGATCACCGTTTTTAGCACAAACTGCGGGCAGTTTGAATGACCGCGTAAGGCTCCCGGCCGGGTGCTACCTGCTTGATTTCAATCAATATCGGCCGATAAGATGCAGATGAGCCCGTGCCATTGATAAATTCAAGTTAGTACACACATCTTCAGCATGAACGCTAACAGTTATGAAAACATGAACATTACCAGCACACAATTCGCAATTGGCCAGGTGGTGCGTCATCGCAGTTACCCGTTTCGCGGTGTAATTGTCGACGTCGACCCCGAGTTTAGCAACACCGAGGAATGGTGGCAGTCGATTCCCGAGCAGGACCGACCGAGCCGCGACCAGCCCTTTTACCACCTGCTGGCCGAGAACGATTCAGCCGCCTATCACGCCTACGTATCGGAGCAAAACCTGCTTGTCGATGACTCGGGTGAGCCTCTCAAAAACCCCGAGGTGGCCGAGGTTTTCGGCGAATTCAGGGGCGACAGCTACGCGTTGCCGGCCAGCTACCGAAATTAAGCGGGAATCGGGCGCGGTAAAACCGCGCCGTAGGTCCTGTCAAACCCCGCTGCGGCGAGCGGGCAGGATAAGCTGCGGTTGCCGGAGCTTGATTTAATCTATCGGTCAGTCAGAATTGCCTCACATCGCAGGAGGAGTTGCCATGAAACTTTCCGATTACAAAATGCTGACCTTCGACACCTACGGCACGCTGATCGACTGGGAGAGCGGCATATACAATGCGCTGCAGCCGCTGCTCGACAAGGTGCCGATCAAGCTGGGCCGCGACGAAGTGCTCGAGCTTTTCGCCGAGTTCGAAATCCGGCAGCAAACGGAGACGCCTACCCGGGTCTACAGCTCGCTGCTCGCTGACGTCGCGCGTGCGATCGCCGGCAAATGGCAGATCCGTATCAGCGACGAGGAAGCGAATGCGTTCGGCCGCTCGGTAAAGGACTGGCCCGCGTTCGACGATTCGCCCGCCGCACTCGACTACCTGCGACAGCATTACCTGATGGCGACCGTGACCAATTGCGACCGCATCAGCTACATGGGCAGCAACGCCCGCCTCGAGATCGAATGGGACGCGATTTATACCGCGCAGGACATCGGCTGCTACAAGCCCAGCCTGCGCAACTTCGAGTACCTGTTCGAGCAGGCCCGGCGCGATCTCGGCATCCTGCCGCACGAAATACTGCATGTCGCCCAGTCGCTGGCGCACGACATGGTGCCGGCGACGCAAATGGGCATGACCAAGCTCTGGATCAATCGTCGCCACGGGCAGGAAGGTCTCGGCGCAACGGCGCCGCCGCAGGGGGATTTCACCATCGAATGGGAGTTTCCCGGCATGGCGGAATTCGTCGAGGCGCATCGGCAGGAGCAGGGTTAAGCAACGATGAAGGTCTATCGAGGCCCGATGGAGGGAAAGCCACTCGTCATCGCTTTGCTGCTGCTGATAGCAGGCGTGCCGTTCGTCGCCGAGCGGGCAGCCGCGCAAACGCCGCCGGAATTGACCGGCCGCGATCTGGTGGCAGCGCTGCGAAACGGCGGAAATAACCTGTATTTTCGGCACGTCGCGACCGACTGGTCCCAGTCCGACGACGTGCGCCAGGCCGATGACTGGCTCGATTGCGATCCCGCGCGCATGCGCCAGCTGTCGGATTCCGGGCGCGCCGATGCCAGGGCGATCGGCGACGGTATGCGCAGGCTCGGGGTGCCGGTCGGCGAGGTACTCGCGAGCCCCTATTGCCGCACCATGGAAACCGCGCGTTTGATGAAGCTGGGTCCGGTCGCGGCCTCGAGCGACGTCATGAACCTGCGCGCGGCGGAATATTTCGGCGGTCGCGCCGCGATTGTCGCAACCGCGCGGCGGTTGCTTTCGTCACCGCCGCCGCCAGGCAGCAACCGCGTCATCGTCGCGCATGGCAACGTCGCCGCCAGCGCCACCCCGGCCTATCCGGGGGAAGGTGAGGGCCTGGTTTTCAGGCCGGCCGGCGGCGGAGAATTTCATTTGATCGGCCGCGTGGCGCCGGGCCGCTGGGCGGAGCTGGTAGAACTGGTCAGGCCGTAAAGTAGATGAGGAAGACGGGTAATGACTTACAAACTGATCGAAGTGCTGGTGATGGAAGGTATCGCGATGGTAATGTTCGTATTCGCCTACCAGATCGGCGTCAAGGGGCGCATGGAATTGATTGCCGGCTATAACTCGCGCAGCGCGCGACGGGTCACGGACAAGGCTGGTCTTAAGCGACTGATCGCGCGTACCTGCCTGTTGACCGGTATCGGTTCCGCGCTGATGCCGGTACTGACCTGGTTCGTGGCGGATAGCGCCAACGGCATGGCGCACGCGACCGGTGCCTACGGCGGCTTTATCGTCGGCATTATCGGCATGGTCATGCTGCAGGCTCGCGATTATACCGACTGAACCCTTTGCCTGGCGATAAGGCTCATCGCCATCGCGATTATGCGCGCCGCGACCAGCGCGCCGCGCCCGCCCAGGTCGGCGCCTGGCATCAGTTCGACCAGGCTGAACCCGGCGATACGGGCGCGCCGCGATGCTGCTTCGATTATCTCCAGCAATTGCCAGTAGGAAAGCCCGCCCGGCGCCGGGCCGATCACCGCCGGCACCACGGCCGGGTCCATGACGTCGATATCGAGCGCGATGTAAAGGCTGGCGCCCTCGGGAACAGTCGCGACGATCGCGTCGACCCCGTTGCGCACCAGCTCGCGCATCGGGAACAACTGCACGCCCCAGTCGAGGGCGTCCTGCCTGTCCCGGGGACGCGCGCTGCCGATGCCGCGTGCGCCCACCTGGATGATGTTTTCGATCCAGCCCATCTCCGATGCGCGGCGCATGTTGCTCGACAGGCCCAGGGTTTCGCCGCCGACCTCGTCGCGCCAGTCGATGTGCGCATCGAGTTGCAGAATCGTCAGCGGGCCATGTTCGCGATAAGCCTCGAGAACCGGAATGGGTACCGAGTCGTCGCCGCCGATCACGATCGGGATCGCACCGCCGGCGAGCGCCTTGCCGACATGGCGGGTTATCGATTTCCGGTTCGCGGCAAAGTCGGTTTCGCTGTAGT
>JAOTUD010000471.1 GCA_029864065.1 Gammaproteobacteria bacterium
CGCGCGCACGCTCAAAAGCATGACGTTGTCGGGATATTTACCGATTGCGTCGCCCAACCTGTCTAGCGCGAGCTGCGCACGGGCTTCGTCGAGGTGCTGCAGCGCAACCTGGGCCATCTTGTCCGGGCCCAGCTGTGCGTGGGGATCGCTCTGGCGGTGTGCACCGGGTTTGACCGGTTGCGCCGGCGCCTCCAGGAAAGTCCTGAGTTCCTCGCTTTTTTCGCCTGCCTCGCCCTCGACAACCGCTACCGTGCCGCTGTCGCAGGCCACGAGCGCGAGTAGCCCCGCGCCGAGGAGCCAGGTTTTCGTCAATCTATAACCCATGCCTAGTTCTTGCTATAGGCCTGCAGCATCTTGTTCATCAGCTCGATATGCTGCGCGTCGGTCAGGCGTCCCGGCTCGGAAACCCTGGCCCACAGATCGACGTTGGTCATCTCGCGGTGGCAACCCATGCATAACCCGGTACGGTCCATCGCGTCGCGAATCTCTTGCGGTAACGCACGCGACAGCGGCCAGTGCGAGCCGACGGTTTGTACTTGCTGACCATCCTTGATAATCGTCGACAGATCGAAATCGAGCGCCTCGATGCTCGGAATCTGGACCGAGTGCTTTGCCGGGATGACCTTGCCGGTCTTTTGATCGATCAGGTCCTCGACCACGTTTTCGGGATAACGCAGCTGGTAGACGCCGCCCGAAATACCGTAGCCCTGGGCCTTCGGGTTGTTGTGGCAGCTTTCGCAGGTACGCGCCTTGCGCTGCGCCGAGTGCGGCTGCACCGGCGCCATGTCGAGGCCGAGCGGGGTGCGCTCCTGGCCGAGTTCCTGCTGCTCGTCGTACGCCAGCGCGATCTGGTTGTTGGCGACCGTGCGGCCGTCGCGCGCGCGCACGGTCCAGATGACCTGGCATCCGGGCATCAGCGGGGTCACACGGCCTTCGCCGTTGATGCCGAGCACCGGCTCTTCCCAGCGCAGGTAGGAACGGGTCTCCGAGACCTTGCCCGGGCTGTTGAGGCCGCCGGCGCCAAGCGGCGACTCGGCGGTCGAGCCGTCCGGGTTGCGCGCGCTGCCGGACGCGATCCAGTCGGTGTCCATCTTCGGCTTGCCGTCCTTGTCCTTGCCGTAGTCGACGTCGACGTCGACGTGGCAGCCGTAACACTGCGGCACCCAGGACGCGTGGCAGGCGTAGCACTCGAGGCTTTCGGCATGCTTCTTGACGCTCGCCATCGCCACCATCGCGCCCGAATTGCGCCAGGCGTCGTCCTGCGCTAGTTGCTTCAACAGCGGCACCTGGAAATCGTTACCGCTGGCCGAGTGCATGATGACCTTGTCCCCGTCCCTGACGACATTGCCGTAGGGATTACCGCGCGCTGACAGCAGGTAGCCATCCTTCTTGTCGTAAGTCGTGGCGAACGCCGCGGTCTGCTGCAGCAGGCTGTTGGCGATGCCGCGCGGCGTGTTGCCGATCGACTGGGCGAATTCCTCGCCGTGACCCAACGGCAGTTCCCAGGGATACATTTCCGGCGTGCCGTGGCAGTCCTGGCATTCGACCTCGACCTGCGCCAGGGTCGTGCCCGGGATGTTGCCGTCGCCGTGCATGTCGATCGTCGTATGGCAATCCTGGCACAACAGACCTCCGCGCGGGTTTTCCGGGCGGCTCTTGATCTGGTGGTGCAGATCGTCCGAAATAATCAGGTAGTTCTTGGTATGCAGCTTGGGCTGCTTGCTGCCGGTGGGGCTGAACGGCGAACCGTAGGGGAATTCCATCAGGCCCTGGTAGGTCACGCCGATGCGCTTGCCGCGGTTGTGGCAGGAGTTACAGGTCTCGACCGGGATGCCGGAACAGGTGACATCGCCCACGGTCACCTTGGACTTGCGCGTGGCCTGGATCTGGTGCGTCAGCATGTGGCCCGCCTGCTTCTTGTCGATGGTCGGGTCCTTGCCCTCGTAGAAGCCGTCGTTACTGTAGGGAAAGATCTTCCGGTAATCGTTCCGGTGGCGTCCAGTCAATTGATGACCGAATTGATCGAGACGGTTCAACTCCCCGCATTAAAGCGAATTCTCAGGTTTTGCTGAACGCACGGCAGGCGCTATCGAGGCCGCGCAGCGTGTCCTCGAGATCCTGCGCGGTGTGCGCGGTGGAGACGAAGCGCCGCACCCCCGGCAGCACGTACTGCCCTTGCTGCATCAGCAGGGTATCGAGCCGGCGCATCGACGCCTGGTCGCTGGCGAGCACGTCGCCCTGGTTGCGCGGGGTCTTCTCCATGAACAGGATCTGCCACAGCGAGCCGGTGTGCTCGGCGATCGCCGGAATGCCGTGCCGGTCTAGAATCTGTTGCGTCTCGCGGCACAGGTCGTCGGCAAAGCCGTTCATGCGATCGTAGACGCCGGGTTTGCCGAGTTCGTCGAGCATCGCCATGGTCGCTGCCGCGGCGACCGGATTGCCGTGCAGCGTGCCGTTGAAATAGGTATACCCCTGCTGGCCTTTCAGCCTCGGATTGGACAGGCCGATGACGTCGGCGCGCCCGGCGATACAGGACAGCGGCCCGCCGCCGCCGACGACCTTGCCGTGCGTGGACAGGTCGGGCCTGACGTCGTACCACTGTTGCGCACCGCCGTAGCACAGGCGGAACCCGGTCACGACCTCGTCGAGGATGAACAGCATGTCATACTCGTCGCAGATCAGGCGAATGCCGTGCAGGAATTCGGGTTCGGCCGGGATGATGCGCTGCACCGGCTCGGCGATGATCGCGGCGATATCGTCGTGATGTTCGGCGACGATCCTGCGCAGCATGTCGAGGTCGTTGTACGGGCAGACCAGCATCGTCGACACGGTAGCATCGGGCTGGCCGCTGGAATCGGGCACTCCCTGCGGGTAGCTTCCGGTTTGCTTGGGGAAAGTGGACACGATCGCGTAGTCGTGGTTGCCGTGGTAGGCGCCCTCGAATTTCAATACCTTGCTGCGCCCGGTAAAGGCGCGCGCCAGGCGCATCGCGTAGCCGGTCGCTTCGGAGCCGGTGGTGGCGTAGGCTATTTTCTCGGCGCAGGGGATGTCGTCGACGAGGCGCTCGGCGAGCATCACCGCGACGTCGTTGAGCGAACCGAACATGTGCGCGCCGCGATCGAGCTGCGCCTTCGCGGCTTTCACCACGGCCGGGTGCGAATGCCCGAGGATCAGCGCGCCGGCGCCGCCGACATAGTCGATGTACTCGTTGCCGTCGACGTCCCACATGCGTGAACCCTTTCCATGCGAGTAAATCAGC
>JAOTUD010000472.1 GCA_029864065.1 Gammaproteobacteria bacterium
GCGCAGCCTGCCGCCGCTACCCTCCCTCAGATAATCGTCCAGGCGGGGTTGATATCGAGCGGTCGCGGCCGGTCGGATTTCGCGGACGCCTTTTGCCCGCGGCGGCGCCCGCCGTGGCCGGGTGGCGGCAGAACCGGCTCGTCGAGCCGGGAATATTGATCGTAATCGCAATCGAGTTCAATTTACCGAACCTTTTGGTACCAGTATACGGTACAACCAATGATTAGAATTGCCATACGATCTCTAGTAACTATGCTTTTGCCTACTTGTATCTATACTCCGCTAGTGCCTTCGATGCTTTCAACGATGCAATCTTCACCAACTGCCAGCTTCCGGACCTCCGGCATAAAGCCACTGCAGTCCGTAATGATTGAATCCTGATATGGACTTCATCGCCTTCATCGTCACCCTGCTGGTCCTGATATTTATCGGGGTGCCGATCGCGATCATCGTGCTGTACGTGTTCATGCGCAACCGGACAACCCAGTTGCAGCAGCAGATCGACCGGCTGCGCGCACAGGTCGCGGACCTGAGGCTGCAACCGACGCCGGTCGCGGCTGCAGCAACGCAATCCCCCACTGACCTCGACGTGGCCGACAGCGGGGATCAACCAGCCCCGGCGCCAGCCGAGGAACCACCAACGCCAGCCAGCGCGGACGCAGCGCCACCACGACCGGAAACGCCTCCCGCATCGATGCCGGCAAGCGCCGCCGCGAACATGCCGCCGGTCGCCGCCAGCGTCACGCCCGTTTCGCGCGCGCGCGGACGCAGCGCGGTTGACGGGATCGAGGATTTCGTGCGCCGCATCGGCAGCGCGATTACATCCTATTTCACCGACGGTAATATATTCGTTCGCATCGGCATCCTGGTGCTTTTTTTCGGCGTCGCGTTCCTGCTCAAGTACGCCGCCGAGCACTCGCGTATACCGCTCGAATTCCGCTTCATCGGCGCCGCACTCGGCGGGCTGGCGTTGCTGGCATTCGGCTGGCGTTTGCGAACCAGCCGCAGTGTGTATGCGCTGCTGCTGCAGGGCGGCGGCATCGGCGTCATCTACATCACCATTTTTGCCGCGTTTCGACTGGCCGATCTGCTGCCGCCGACGCTGACCTTCACGCTGCTCGTGTTTTTCTCAGCCTTCGCGGTCGCGCTGGCCGTCTTGCAGGATTCGCGGGCGCTCGCGCTTTTTGCCGTGCTCGGTGGTTTCCTGGCGCCATTTCTGGCGTCTACCGGAAGCGGCAACTACATCGGCCTGTTCAGCTACTACTCGGTTCTGAACGCCGCGATCTTCGCGGTAGCCTGGTTTCGCGCCTGGCGCTCGCTCAACCTGCTCGGTTTTATTTTTACCTTCGGCGCCTTCGTGCTGTGGGTGGCTGTCGACTACCGCGCCGAACATCTTTATCCGACGCTGGGCTTCCTGGCGCTTTTTTTCCTGATGTATAGCCTGATCGGCGTGCTCTATGCGATGCGGCAGCCGCAACAGCTGACCGGTCTCGTCGACGGCACGCTGGTGTTTGGCACGCCTGTTATCGTTTCCGGTTTATTGATGGTGATGCTGCGCGACCATGATTACGGCATCGCCGGGGCGTCGGCCGGCATGGGACTGTACTACATCCTGCTGGCGCGCTACGCGTGGCGGCACGTGGGCCCGGAGTTTCGCCTGCTGGCCGAGGCGATGCTCGCGATCGGCGTCGTGTTCGCGACGCTCGCGATTCCCTACGCGCTCGACGGGCACTGGAGCAGCGCGGCCTGGGCGCTGGAAGCGGCCGGCATCCTGTGGGTATCGATCCGGCAGCAACGCATTTACGCGCAATGCTTCGCGATCGCGCTGCAGGTCGGTTCCGGGGTGTTGTTCCTGATGCGCAACATCGACGATGTCGGCGACACGGCCTGGCTCAACCCCGCGTTCCTCGGCGGCGCGTTTATCGCGCTCGGCGCATTCATTTCGGCGCGCATGCTCTACCTGCAGGATAGGGATTTCAAGCTGCGCCTGCTGCATCTTCCGTTCTACATCTGGGCAATGGGCTGGTGGCTGGTCAGCGCGCTGGTGCAGATCGAGGAATATGTCGCCAACGAGGTTATCGGCCTGTTGCTGCTGTTCGGCGCGACCGCGGCGCTGCTGCTGTATCTCGATCGGCTGCGCCGCTGGGACTGGATGCCCGCCGCGATCAACGTCGCCCTGTTGCTGCCGACGCTGATGCTGATCGCGCTGTATGCGCTGTTCGAGCATAGCCACGTGCTGGTTGTTCCCGACCTCTACTTCTGGGTTGCCGCACTCGCCGCGAACTACTGGATGATCGAAAAGCTCGAATCGGCGAGCTGGCCCGCATGGGTCAATATCGCGTCGCACACCGTCTACGTGACCTTCGTCGCGCTGCTACTGTCGCTGGAACTGATCTGGCTATTCGAGAAAAAGATTCACGTTTCGGGCGACGCATACGATGCGTTGCTCGCCGTGATGCCGCTGATTGCGATGCGCATCGCGCAGGCGGGTCGGTTGCCGGCGATCGCGCGCCTCGGCAGCGGCCTGCAGCTAAGCCTGGTCGGCGCGCTGGCGGTGTTCCTGCTGCTGTGGAGCCTGATCATCAATTTTACCAACAGCGGTGATCCGGCACCTTTACCCTACCTCCCGTTCGTAAACCCGGTCGATTTGACGCAAGTCGCTTTTTTCGTGCTGGCGCTGGCTAGCCTCGGACTGCTGCAGCCCGCGCAGGCGGCGCAACGGGACCACATCCTGATCATCCTTGCGGGCCTGGTTTTCGTCTGGCTGACCGCGGTGCTGATGCGCAGCATGCATCACTATCTCGACATCAGGTTCGACCTGTCGGCGATGTCGGCGGACACGCGCGTGCAAACCGCGATTTCGATCCTGTGGACCGTGATCGGCATGGGCGCGATGCTCGTCGCCTCACGGCGCACGCTGCGCAAGCTCTGGATCGCCGGCGCGGCGTTGGTCGGCGTGGTGCTGGTGAAAATGTTCTTCGTCGATCTCGAAGCAAGCGGCACCGTGGAGCGCATCGTCTCTTTCCTCGTGGTCGGCAGCCTGCTCGTGGCCACCGGCTATTTTTCACCCATTCCGCAAAAGCATTCCGATCCGGACCAGGCGCTGGATGAATCCGCTCATGCCTAGGCCGCATATCTCACCGGTTTACGTAGCGAGGGCGTCGCGAAGGACGCTGTGGCGAGCTGCACGCAGCAGAGGCCCGCGCAGGCGTGGTCGACACTACGTCGAGCGGGCCGCCGTGAGTACAGCTCGTCAC
>JAOTUD010000024.1 GCA_029864065.1 Gammaproteobacteria bacterium
CTGGGTTTTCAAGAGCAGCGCGCGCGAGGCCCCGACGATGCCCGCCGTAGCTTTCCAGCTGTACGCTCTGAAAGTCTACGCACAGTTTTACCGCCTGCTCGAAAACAGCGGGGTAATGAAGCACCTCGAGCTACCACAATCAGTCGAACAGATTGCTGCCGCTGACGATTTATCCAAATTGATGACCGGAATCCGCGGGGTCGTCGCCGAGCGACCCACTCTTGCCGACAATCTCGTCGCGGAGCTGGAGCAATCCTGGGTCATGGACGCGCCGGCCGAAGCGCGGCGTCTGCTGCACTCCCTGGTATCGATGTACACCGGCAGCAACGAGCGCCTGCTGAATTTTTACGGCCCGCCCGGCACGATCAAGACGATTCCTTACCATGCTGTGATCAGGGGGGCAGACCCCAACTTCAGCGCCGGCGAACTGGATTTAACCAACCAGGTTGCATTCGTCGGATTTTCGGACCTGTACGACCCGGGTCAACCCGACCGCTTCTATACGGTGTTTACCGACGAGAACAGCGTCGACCTGAGCGGTGTCGAAATAGCGGCAACCGCATTCGGCAACCTGCTGCACGACCAGTCGTTACGGGTTCCAGAGGCGCTCAATACGCTGGCAATCATATTTTGCTTCGGCCTCGCAATCACCATGGTCATCTACTTTACCCCACCCAGCATCGGTGTTTCCGCGGCCGTCGTCGTCGTCGTCGGCTACGGGTTCTGCGCGCAAACCCTGTTCAACGATAACCAGCTATGGCTGCCCCTGGCGACGCCGGTACTGCTGCAGTTTCCGCTAGCCCTGTTTACCGGCCTGCTAGCCCAGTATTTACAGCAGCGCCACAAGGTTAAACATATCAGCGAGGCCATCAGCCTTTACGTTCCGGCAGAAGTCTCCAAGGTGTTGACCGGTAGCGAATTACACCCGGAAAAGATCAACCAGGTCACCTACAGCACCTGCCTCGCCACCGATATGCAGGGCTTCTCGACGATAGCCGAGCACATGCGGCCGGGGGAACTGGCTGAATTCCTGAACGATTATTTTGATACCCTTGCAAAACCACTGAGCGATCACGATGTCACCATTACCGAGTTTCGCGCTGACGCCATCATGTGTGCCTGGACCGGCGAGAAAACGGATGTCGAGATCCGCAGAAAACCGATACTCGCATCGCTGCAGGCCGCTGATGCGATCGAGGATTTCAAGGCCAGGCACGACGCTTTCGAAACCTCGTTACGAATCGGCCTCGAGACCGGCGAGGTTTTCGTGGGGCACTCGGGCGGCGGCGGACATTTTGTCTATAGCATCGTAGGCGACTGCGCCAATACGGCATCCCGCATCGAAGGTCTGAACAAGCATGTGGGTTCGCAGATTTTAGCCACGAAAACGACGATCGAGGGCCTCGACGAATTGCTGGTACGCCCCATAGGAGATTTTATTTTCGTCGGTAAAACCGAGGCTCTAGCAATCTTCGAAATCCTGAACCTGGCGAGCGACGCCACCCGCAGGCAATCGGAAATCTGCGAGCGATTCGCCAGGGGTATCGAATCGTTCAAGGCGGCCGACTGGACGCGGGCTTTGCGTGACTTCAGATCGATATTGAAAGACTTTCCGAACGATGGCCCGTCCCGGTTTTATTCGGCTCAATGCCAGCAGCGGCTGAAGGCAGATTCGTTGCCCGAAAATCCGTGCGTCATAAATATGTCCCAGAAATGAGCCGCAAGCGCGTAATGCTTTTGCTCGTTCCAGTGAAATTGAGACAGTGAATAAAAAAATCTCGCGAGCACTTACGAAATTTTTAGCCGACGCGAGTGGTATCATATATAACGCAATACTTCCCGTTACGAGACGACCATGATTTACCTCAGCGACCATGGCGAGTCCCTCGGAGAAAGCGGGCTGTACCTGCACGGCATGCCGTACGCGTTCGCGCCCGAGGCGCAAACGCGAGTGCCCCTCATCCTGTGGAACGGACAATCCTCCGATATCGACCACGACAGGACCGTCGGGCTGAAAGGCGGGCGAAATTCACAAGATGCACTGTTCGTGACGCTGCTGGATTTATTCGAGGTCGCAACCGATCTGACACCGGCGCAAGCCCCCCGCTGATCATCATCAAACCGGAACCCGGTCAGGCGGAGTAGCGCCGACCTCCTCGGATCAACCGTGCGAGAACACCGTTTCCATGCCGCGCTCGGGGGTCCCCGGAACCAGCTGTGACAGGGCTAGCGAGGCAAACGCGATCAGCGCGCCGGTAAGGAAAACCAGCGCCGGCGATGCGATCCAGACCAGCCCCAGCACGAACGGCAGCACCACCGCGGCGATATGATTGATCGAAAACGAAACCCCGGCCGTCGCGGCCATGTCGGCGGGATCGGCGATCTTTTTGAGGTAACTCTTGAGCGCGATCGCCATCGCGAAAAACAGGTGGTCGAGGATATACAGAAGCGACGCGAACCAGGCGCTTTCGGCGAAGGCATAGGCAGTGAAAATACAGACCAGACCGGCGTATTCGAGGGTCAGCGTGCGCTTTTCGCCCCAGTAGCTGACCAGACGCCCGATGCGCGGCGCGAGGTATATCGTCAGCACGCCGTTGACCAGGAACAGCAGCGACATCTCACCCACCGTGAAGCCGAATTTCTCGACCATCAGGAAGCCGGCGAAGACGACGAAGATTTGCCGCCGCGCGCCCGACAGGAAGGTCAACAGGTAAAACAGCCAGTAGCGTTTGCGCACGACCATGGTCTTGTGCTGCTCGGCCTCGCCCTTGAAGTGAGGGCACGCGAAGTACATGACCCCGGCCAGCGCTACCGTGCACATGCCGAACAGCAGGTAAATCCACAGGTAATCCAGCGCCAGCAGTTCGACCAGCAGGTAGAGCGACGTGAACACCGCGAGGCCGATAAAAGAGCCGACCGCGAGTATCTTGCCGAGTACCTGCGGCAGGCGTTCGACGCTGATCAGCTGCAGCGACAGCGACTGCATGATGGTTTCGGCGTAATGAAATCCGACCGACATCAGCACCGTCGTGAAATACAGGCCGAGCACCGAGGGCAGCATGCCGGTGAGCGCGGTGCCGATGCCCAGCGCCAGCAGCGAGATGAAAGCGATGGTTTGCTCGCGCATCAGCACCAGCAGGAACACCACGGCGAAGGCGAGAAACCCGGGCACTTCGCGCAGGCTTTGCAGGATGCCGATCTCGACACCGGTAAACCCGGCCTGCTCGATCGCAAAGTTGTTGATCATCGCCTGCCAGGCGGCAAAGCTGATCGGCACCGCCGCGGCGAACAGGTAGAGAAAGATTTCCGGTTTTTGCAACTGCTGCCTTAACATGCGCGGATTCTGATGCTTTGTAAGCAATTAATCAATGCATGCCTACCTGTTCGGTTTTTCGCTCGGTTTTTCGTTGATTCTCGCGATCGGCGCGCAGAATGCTTTCGTGCTCAAGCAGGGTCTGAAAGACGAGCACGTACTGCTGGTCTGCCTGATTTGCGCGCTCTCCGATGCGCTATTGATCCTGGTTGGCGTCAGCGGATTTCACGCCCTGGTAGCCGCTTTTCCCGCGCTGGTCGACATCGCCCGCTTCGGTGGCGCGGCTTTCCTGTTCGCCTATGGCCTGCTCAGCTTTTATAACGCGCTGCGGGTGCAGCAGGGTTTGCGGCCCAGCGAAATCAGCAGCAACAGCGCCTGGCAGTCCGCGCTCACCTGCCTCGCGTTTACCTGGCTCAACCCGCATGTTTATCTCGACACGGTGGTGCTGCTGGGCTCGGTTTCGACCCAGTTCGGCGATCGGCTCGCCTGGTTTGCCGGCGGCGCGGTGAGCGCATCGTTCCTATTCTTTTTTATGCTGGGCTTCGGCGCGCGCCTGCTGCGCCCGCTATTTGCCGACGTTCGCGCCTGGCGTGTGCTCGATTTCGCGATCGGATGCGTCATGTGGAGTATCGCCACGCATCTCGCGCTGATGGATTAGACCTGAAATCCAGCGCAGCTGAAAACGGGAGAGGATCGCCGCAATCATCGGGACAATCCGAGCGCACTCCTGGCATGGTCGATTTTCTGCCGGGTATCCGCCGGCAGGTTCTTGCAATCCTCGCCGTATTGCATCAGGAATTGCTCGTACATGCCCTCGGTGAACATCGCGTCACACTCGTCGATGCACTCGGTGCGGTTCTCGAGAACTTCCTGCGCCAGTTTCTGCGGTTCCGGCAGCGCCGCGAAACGGAAATCCGATATCGTTTGGATACGGGTAATGGTGTCGAGAATGACGATGGCCTCGGCCCAGTAGCGGGCAAACGAATCCCTCGCAAAATGCCGTTGAAACACCTCGCCGCCGTCCATGCTGACCTCGATGAAGGGTTTGCGAAACAGCACGTTGCAGGCGCGAACGCTGAGGATGCGGCGCGCCCTGGGCGGCCAGCATACCAGTTCGTCGATTATCGGGTTATCGGCGTAGCGCTCGAGCGCGAGATTCAAGACATCAGGCTCCGGGGATTTAGGATGGCAGGTTCAGGTATTGTCGACGATCGCGGCGTAATTCGAAACCAGCCACTGCCGCTGCTCCGGGGTTTCGGGCACGCGGATGCCGCGCATCCTGGAGACGTAGGCGAAGGCTTCCTCGGCATCCATGCCGACATGCAGCAGTACACCCGCGGAGAACAGGCCGGAACGCCCGATCCCGGCGCGGCAGTGCACCAGCGTGTTGATACCCCGGTTGACCTGGTTGAAAATTCTACGCGTGAGGCGCGCGAAGTCCTCGGTCGATGCCGGCAAACCCATGTCCGGGATCGGGAACGACGTAAAGCCCATCGAACATGCCTTGACTTCCAGGCGTTCCGCTTCGAGACCGAGGCTGCGCGCCTCGCCGGCTTCGAGCAACGATACCACTTGATGGATTCCGAGCCGGGCGATATTGGCGATCGATGCCGACGCCTGCGCATCCATTTCGGGACGCGCCATGATCGCGAGGAAACCGTCCCCCATCGTCCCGACCTTGTACATTTCAGCCTGCATGCCGATCATTATAGCCCTGCGCGCGCCGTTGTCCGCGAAATCGACAAATCGACGCCGACATTGCGACCGGCGCTCGCGGACATCGGGCGAGCTGCCATCGCATCAAACACCGACGTCGACCTGCTTTTCCATGAACACGCTCAACGGGTCCGGCCGGTAGCTGCCGAATGGACCGCGCTGCCGGTAACCGAGTTTGCGATAAAGGCCGAGCGCCTCGGGCTGCCTGACGCCGGTTTCAAGCCGCAACAGGCCGATGCCGCGATGCCGCAGTTCGTTTTCGAGGTATTGCATGATTTGCCTCGACAATCCCCGGCCGCGGTATCGCTCGAGCACGAAAACGCGTTTTATCTCGGCATAGACGCCGTCATCCCGCATGATCTTGGCAGCGCCGCTGGCGACCAGGCCGGCATCGACGCGAGCGCCGACAAAGATCACG
Source organism: Gammaproteobacteria bacterium (assembly GCA_029864065.1). Taxonomy (GTDB): domain Bacteria; phylum Pseudomonadota; class Gammaproteobacteria. Next base: position 5,448 of record JAOTUD010000024.1, read on the forward strand.
TTGCGCCGCTTGAGGTCGGCGGTGCTCTCGAGGTGATTGCTCTCGGCCGGGTACAGATCGATATAAAATGCGTCGGAGGCGGCTATCAGTTCCCGCACCTCGGGGGCGTCGGGGTCGAGATGTTCGATATCCATGTCAGGCGTTTTCATTGTCCCCGTTGACGAACGAATACATGACGATCTCGGAACGCCGCACCCATCCCAGGCTCGGCCAGAAGGCGCGGCCTGTGGCATTGTCGGCGAGTACGTGTACATGCGACTTGACGATGCCCTGCGCCTCGAGGGCGTCGACGCAAAGCGCGACCAGCCGACGCGCCACGCCGCGATTGCGCGCCTGCGCGGCGACCGCCAGGTGCTGTATGTAGCCGCGCTTGCCGTCGTGACCCGCCATGATCGAACCAACGATGCGCGCTTCCTGCTCGGCGACGAAACTGAGCCCGGGGTTGCGCTCCAGGTACTTCTCGATTCCGGCCAAGGAGTCGGCGTCACGCAGGCTGATACCCTCGCACTCCTGCCACAGCCGCTTCACCGGCGCGTGATCCGATAACTGCATGCAGCGATAGTTCATGCCCTCATCCGCGGTAACACCGTTCATGCCCCAGGCTTGCCGTGCCTGAGTATCTCGTCGAGCGCCGCCGCGTTCGGCATTTCATCGAAATGCTGGCCGGTATCGGCAATCACGTCCCAGGTGGCACGTGACCCGACGTAGAGATGCGCCGCCAGATTCAGATCGGCCGTGTCGTCGAGCAGGCCTGCCGGCACCCAGTAGCCGCTCCCGTCGCCTCTCGGGTTGGGTAGCGGCGACCCGCAGGCGCGGCAAAAGTGTGACCTGTAACCGCTATCGGTTGCGTAGCGCGAAATCTGCTCGCTGCCGCGAATCCAGCGGAACTGCTGCGCGGCAATCCTGATGGCCGCGTTTGCCGACGACCCGGTGACCTTGCGGCACAGCGAGCAGTGGCACTGGTAAAGATCTGGAACGACACCACTCAATTCGAACACGACGGCGCCGCATAAACAACTGCCTCTCACGTCTGCTTCTCCCACATATTAATAGTCTACCCGACCCTGCAACTCGCCGAAGGGAGTCATGATCGTATTGCGGTAGGCTTCGCGCTGCGACAGGCGTCGGTACCATTGCATGACATGGCGCGGCTTTTCAACCTCGACTCCCATCTCGAAATAACGGTACAGGCAGATGCCGCAGGGGATATCGCCCATCGTGAAAGATTCACCGGCAACAAATGGCTGTTGCGCGAGGTGCCGGTCGAGCAGCCTGAAGTGCCGTGCGCATTTGTGCCGCGCCGCGTCGATGGCGCGCTGGTCGCGGGACTTCGGCGGGGTGCGGTAAAAACCCCAGAACAGGTCGATGAAATCGGGCTGCAATTTGTCGAGTTCCCAGTCCATCCAGCGTTCCGCGCAGGATCTGGCGAACGGATCCGGCAACCACAGATTTTCCGGGTCATAGCGCGCGGCAAGGTAGCGCACGATCGAGTTCGATTCCCAGACGACGGCGCCGTTATCGCGGATCACCGGGATTCGACCATGGGGGTTAAGCGCGCGGAACTCGGGGGTGTCGAGGTCACCGCGCTGGCTGCCGATGTCGTAATGGGTAAAATCGAGCCCGAGTTCGCGCAGTATCCATAGCGCCTTTTGCACGTTGTAGGCGTTCGCGCGACCCCATAGTTCTATCATTCGGCTCTCCGCGTCACAGCAGCACGCTGCCTTCCACGAGGATATGGGTTTGCCCGCCTATTTTCACGTTGCGTCGGTCGACCGGTGAAATCGAAACGCGCCCCTGACGGCCGATGACGGTACCCTGGGCAACTGACGCCGCGTTTTCGAGCCGTCCTTCCGCCTGCAGCCAGTGCGCCAGCGCGGCATTGAGCGAGCCGGTGATCGGGTCCTCGCTGATGCCGCTCGACGGCGCCAGCATGCGCACCTCGTAATCGCACTCGCCGCCGCGCGGATGCGCGCCGATCACGCCGATCGATTTGAATTCCGGCCAGCGCACCCGTGACGAGTCGAGCGCCAGCACGGTCGCGGCCGAATCGAGCCGCAGCGCCTGGAACACCGGGCCATTGTCAAGCTCGGCCGCCTGCAGTACGCAGTCACCGGGTATTTCGAGCCTGTTGCTGATCATCTCCAAGTTCTGCGGCGACATCGGGCGAATTCTGGTCGGCGGTGCGGTAAACGCCGGAAACCCGGGTCGGGTAACATCGATTTCGACGATACCGACGCCGCATTGCTGGCGCACCAGGCCCGCCTGCTTCGCGGTTCCGCCGCAATGCAGCCAGGCGGCGCAGCTGCCGAGGGTCGGATGCCCGGCAAACGGCATTTCCCGCGTCGGCGTAAATATGCGCAAGCGATAGTCGGCGTCGGTATCGCCCGGTGCCAGGATAAAAGTGGTCTCGGCGAGATTGGTCCAGGCTGCAAAACGCTGCATCGACCGAGCCGACAAGCCATCGCCGTCGACGACCACAGCGAGCGCATTGCCGAGCGTCGGCGTCGGCGAAAAAACATCGCACTGGATAAATCGGCGGCCTTGCGTCATGGGTTCTCCGGAATCTTCGTAAGTGTACCCAAACCAGGCCGGAAATTGCGCAAAACAATTCCCTGCTGCGGCGAAATCGATGCACTTGGCAAACGTCGACCTGCGTGCAACCAGGGAATTATCCGCGACCCGCTATCGTGGATGGCGATCATGCCGGCGCATGCCCGGCTTCGCTACGCGCCAGCCGCCGGCGCTCGCGTTGCTCCGCGCGGCGACTGCGACAGCGCACCGCGGTTGCAAAAAAGTAATCCCGCGCCTCTTGGTACCGCCATTTTTGCCGTTCGACGCTCCACGGTTCGATGGCGCCGCAATCGATGCAGTCGAACTCGATATCGTAGTAAAAGTCGGGCGCGGAACTATAGGTATTACCCATGTTCAACTTCGACGCATCTACCGGCAACCTCGAGGCGGCCTTGTTTTTGCGCCTGACCTTTCGTTGGTCGGGCGTCATTCGTCAGATCCTCATCCTAAACGGTGGGAGAATTCGATTATGCCAGATTCTATTTCAAAAACGGCAGCAAAACCGGCGTTCGGGATCCAGTCGGCGATTTGCAGTCACGACGTCGTAACACCATAAAAAACCTCGCGCAATGCCAGTCTTGGACTATATTTAACCGGTACCTAATGCAATTTATGGATTAATCGGGTAACGATATTCGATCATTACATTGAACACGGCAGGCAAGCCGGCAAAAAAATAACGACAAGCGAGCGCCCGGGGACATCAATCAGGTCATGGAACGATCCTGTTGCAATGCATATTGAACGAATCGGAAACCGGGAAGCAGCACACAACCAACAGCCTATACGAGTTAAGACGATGGAAAAACGACCTTACAGCAAAAGCCTTCGCGGCAAGATCACCAACCGCACCCTGTTTATCGGCATAGTACCGGTACTTCTGGTCGGCGCGTTCTCGTGGTTCAGCCTCAACCAGTTGACATCTACCGCCAACCAGCAGCTGGACAAGAGCCGCAGCGAGCTGCTCGATTCGGTCGTCGGCAATAACCTGAGCACGACTTCGGCGCGCATCGTCAACGAGCTGGACGCGTTTATGCTCGAACGTATATCGGACGTGGTGGTCTGGGCCTCGGCGCCGATCATCATCCAGGCGTCGAAAGCCGCCGCGGAAGCGCACCAGAAAGTGGGCCTGGTCGGTCAGTCGATCGACGAAATCGAGGCCCGCTTCAAAAATCGCAAGAGTCTCAACGTTTCACCGGCGGCAAATCGTTACCTGATCCAGCAAATCCGCCGCTCGGCCCATTTCGGCGAAGTCTTTTTCACCGACAAGAACGGCTTCAATACCGCGTTGACGAATCCGACTTCGGATTTCGTGCAGAGCGACGAAAACTGGTGGAAAACCGCATGGGAAAACGAAATCTCGGTCGGTGAGGTCGAATACGACGACTCCGCCGGCATCTGGTCGGTCGATATTTCGGTGCGTATCGACGATCCCGCGTCGGGACGCAGCCTCGGCGTGATGAAGGCGGTGCTCGGGGTAAGCCTGATCCAGGAAGTCGCTGACAACGGCGCACGCGACATCGCGGGCGGAGCGGTCTCGGTAATCAGCAGCGGCGGCCTGCTGCTCGCCGAAACCGCTACCAAGCATGACAAGAAAAGAATCATGGTCGATTCCATCAACATCCGCAACAGCACCGAAGCGGCGATACAGGAGGTTTTCTCGACGCGTAAAAAAGGTTATGCGATCGGCGAGACTAACGTCATCGGTTACGCCAAATCGGCGGGGCCCGAGCTCTACCGCAGCGTCGTGACCCGTTTCCCGGGATTCAACTGGACGGTTATCGTGCAACAGCCCAAGTCGATCGCACTGGCGCCGATAGAGGGACTGTCGTCGGTGCAGGCCAGCCTGCAATCCTCCAAGCAACAAATGATTATCATACTGGTGCTGGTCGTCATCGTCGTATTCGCACTGGCGATCTTTGTCGCCGGTATGTTATCGAAGACGATTACGCAGCCGCTGCTCGACCTGCGCGAACTGGCGGACTCGGTCAGCAAGGGTGACACCTCGCGCACCATTACTGTCAATTCGGACGACGAGATACAGGACGTGGCGCAGGCCTTCGAGCGCATGCGCACCAGCGTATCGATCATCATGAAGCGCATGAAGGAAATGAAAGCGGCCTAGTAATCGACAATGCGCCGGCAATCCGTATCATTATTCTATTTAACAGGATTGCCGCGTATTGGTCCCAGGCATCGGAGCGAGCGTGGCAACATCTGCAATGGCCCAGTCTCAATTTGTACCTAAAGCAAAGCTGTTCGAGCAGCTGAACGCCATTATCGGCAACCACGAAACCGGGTTGTTGACGATACTGACCGACAGCAACCGCTCGATATTCCTGAGATTTTCACAGGGCAAGCTGACGCGCCTGCACTGTCGCTCCGGCGAGGCGGGCGAGGCAATCCAGATGCTCGCCGAGAGCGCGGCGGTCAAGTACACCTATGCCTCCGCGCCCGAGGACAGCGAACCCGAGTTCATGCCGGCCGACAGCTTCCTGCAGCTGATCGATCCGGGCGGTGATGGGGGCGCTTCCGGCCATGCCGCACCCGTGGTATCCAGCGCTGGCATGTCCGCCGACCCGATCAAGGCGCAAATGCTCGAAATTGCGACCGAATACATGGGGGTCGTCGCGGATATGATCGTCGACGAGGCTTTCGACGGCAATAGCGACGTCGGCAAGGCGATCGATTACATCGGTAACGCGATTCCCGACGCGAACCAGTCGAAGGCTTTTCGCAAGGCTGCGCTGGAACATTTTTCGTCTATCGATTTTTAAACGAGACGGGCCTTCCCCCTGGATTGCAAGATCTGCATCCAGGCTTTCATCCTTATAAGAGAACAGAGAGATCCCCGCCCCGGCTCAAGCCCGGGAGAGACCTTTCGCCGGGACGACTCCAATACGGGGATGACTTCCGTGCCGGGATGATCCCGAAGGTACGGCGACGCCGGCGTCACGAAATCATCTGGTAATAAATGTTCTGCGGGTGCTCCGCCTCGATGAAGAAGTACCAGCGCTCGGCGAGCAGGCCGAGGTATTGCAGCGCGAAGGCGATGACGAATATCGACGGCGTTGCTGGATGAGCGGCCAGTAACAGCACCACCGGCGCCACGAACGCGAGCAGGATAAAGCCGCGTCGCACCAGGCGCAGCAGCGCGGCCCCGTAACCGTGGATAAAGGCGCGCGTATTGAAGCTGCCGCCCATCGCGCCCTGCGCCAGCTGCCGGATTCTCGGGTGATGGACGCCGATCGCCGACTGCAGGCTGGACGGGCTGCGCAGGCGCCGGTTGCGCGACAGGCTCGCGTAGCGTGACAGCAGTGCCGCGAGCGTCAGCATGATCGCCATGCCGCTAAAGTAGTCGAACCTCGTATCTTCGCTTAAAGCCGCCAGGGCCGTCGCCAGCGTAAAACCGGACGCGCAACCCATCAGCAGAAAGTTCAGCACGGTAAGCGGGCTGTGCCATTGCCGTAAAAACTTGAGGCAGGCGTAAATCATCGCGGTGCAGACGAATAGCGTGGCCACCGCGAGCACCGCGCCGAATCCCGCCAGCATCGAAAGCGTGAGCGGGATGCCGCTGCCAAGCGAGAAAACAACCGGATCGTTTTGGGTCAGTTTCATCAATGCGTAAGCCAGTATCAGCGCCATTGCCACCGGCAGCGCAATCACTTCGCGTGACAGCCACGAGGTGCGCCACATCGCCGCCGCTCGCCACGCCCGTTGCGGGTGACCCAGGTGAAAAAAAGATGCCGCGAGGCCCGCGGCCAGCAGCAGGAAACTGAGGCCCGCGGCTTCGCCGCCGTAATCGCCTTGCGTCGCCGGCAGAATATTCAACAGCAGCAGCCATTCGGCGCTGTAGTAAGCCAGGAACAATCCCTGGCCGGCTCCGATCAGGGTCGTCAATAAGAGTACCGAGATCGCCGGTTTCATCGCCCAGCCCCGGTTACCACGAGGTCGAATCGTCGAGCGTGGTGCGCGTGGTCGGCGCGCGCGGTCCGCGATCTTCCTTGCGCAGCGGGTTGTCGGCGCGCTGCAGGTCTTCCTCGTGTATCGCGATATTGACCTTGCGCCGCGGCAGGTAGTGATTCGCGGGGCTGGTGCTCCATTCCGGCATCAACTGGTAACCCCCAGACTCGTTAATCGCGCGCGCGGCTTCCGATTCCGGATCGTGAATATCGCCGTATATGCGCGCGCTGGTCGGACAGGACAGCACGCATACGGGTTTGCGCTCCTGCTCCGGCAGGCTCTCGTCGTAGATGCGATCGACGCACAGCGTGCATTTTTTCATGACCTTTTGCTGCTCGTCGATTTCGCGTGCGCCGTAGGGGCAGGCCCAGGAACAGTATTCGCAGCCGATACACTTGTCGTAATCGACCAGCACGATGCCGTCCTCGGGGCGCTTGTAGCTGGCGCCGGTCGGACACACCGGGACGCAGGGCGGGTCCTCGCAGTGCAGGCAGGATTTCGGGAAATGGACCGTCTGCGTATGCGGAAACTCGCCGACCTCGAAGGATTGCACGCGGTTGAAGAAGGTCCCGGTCGGCTCGGCGCCGTAAGGATTGCGATCCACCATCGGGCCGGCCTCCCCGGAAGTGTTCCATTCCTTGCAGCTGGTCACGCAGGCGTGGCAGCCGACGCAGGTATTCAGATCTATCACCAGGGCGAGCTGCGTCATGACCCGAGCCCCCTGACGAATGCCTGCCATTTGCCGCGCGCGGGCTCCATTCCCGGCACCCGCGGCTGGCACTCGAACTGCGGCGAGGTCTGTTCCGGTTCGCTCGCGTCGGCCCGGTAGACGCGCACTCGCAGGTCGTACCAGGCGGCCTGGCCGGTCACCGGATCGGAATTGGAATAGCGGTAGCCTTCGCGCTCTGACGGGATTTCCTCGCTGATCAGGTGGTTCAACAGAAACCCTTTCTGCGATTCGTTGGCCTTGCCGTCCAGCCCCCAGGCGCCCGCGGCCTTGCCGATCGCGTTCCAGGTCCACACCGTTCCCGGCTCCACCGCCTCGCTGAAGCGGCACATGCAGCGTACGCGTCCGTGCGCCGACTCGACCCAGATCCAGTCGCCGTCGCCGAAGCCGTTTTGCGCTCCCACGCGGGGGCTGACGAACAGGTAATTATGCGCATGGATTTGCCTGAGCCAGGCGTTTTGCGAATCC
>JAOTUD010000474.1 GCA_029864065.1 Gammaproteobacteria bacterium
AACTCAGCCCCACGGGCGCCGCCTGCGTCGGCATGACGGTCGGAATGATCGGCCTGTACCTCGCTCAGATAACTTCCTACTCGATCTGGATCGATACGGTGATCGCGGTGTGGATTGTGCTGATCGGACTGCTGGGCTGTGCCGCAAAAAATATTTCGAACACCGGCCAGTAATCATGCCAGTATCGGAAAAATTCAGATCATCATGGTCCAGACAATTGTTTCGCCTGGGCGCTGTTGCAGGTTGGGTCGCGTTTGTCTCGCTATTACCCCACCAGTCGGTGTCGCCTGAATTCTTTGGCCGTTATTCATCCGAATACATGCTGTTTCTGAGCCTTATCCTGGCAGCCGTAATGGCGCTGACGATTCTGGCTTTTTTCCGCCTGCCGCGCCCCGCGTTTGTCACCACCATGAACCTCGGCGGCAAAATTTCGCTGTTGCTGCTGTCGACGATTGTTACCCTGATCGCGACCGAAGTATTCGTGCGCGCGGTCGACTTCCTTGGTGTTTCATTGTTCGAGGAAGTCACGAAATACGTGCTTGAGCTCGAGGCCGACGAAGAACTGGTTTACAAACACCGCGCCGGCCTTGACAGGGTTTACCAGAACGTGAGTTTCCGCACCAATGCACTGGGACTGCGTGATAATCCCGTACCGGAACCCGATTCCGATGGGTTTCGTATCCTGGTGCTCGGCGATTCGGTTACTGTCGGCTGGGGCGTAGCGGTCGAGGATACCTTTTCCGAACAACTCGAAGGGCTACTCACAAAGCGGTTGGAGCGGCCGGTGCATGTAATCAACTCTGGTGTTTCCGGGTATAATACGCAGCAGGAACTGACTTTTCTCAAACGACATATTTCAACCATGGCGCCAGACCTGGTGATTCTGGTTTACGTCGAGAATGACGTTGAGCCCAAGGCCGTGAACATGGTCGACATGCAGTATCGCTGGGAGAATCCACCGAATGCGAACGCCACCCTGCTGCGCTGGAGCTGGTTATATCGATTGATTTATTACCTTGGCCCCGATCTGCTGGGAAGCGCGAAATTACCCACAACAAACGATGGCTGGCAGCAATCCATGGAAGCTCTTGCCGAAGCCCACGAAGTGAGCACACAATACCAGGCCGGGTTTGTAACCTATCTTTATCGCATGCTTGCCGATGATTTAACCGATTCTCTGCAGCAGGATATTTCTCGTGTTGCCGAGGCCGGTCAGTTTCGCTTTGTCGACACCCTGCCCTGGTTCGAAAAATCGCAGTTTAGCTCGCTGATCAATTCTTTTGTCGACACGCACCCCAATGCCATGGGCCACCGGATTATCGCCGAAGGCATTGCCAGGGACCTGCTTGAAAATGGTATGCTTTGCCAAACTTCGACCGACGGGTGTCGCGAGACCTCGCAACAGTGACTAGCCAATGCGCCAGGCTTAGGTTGCGTTAATCCCAGGTTAATGGTATCGCGTCCACTATTTCGAGATAACCCGTTTAAATCACTACAGATTAAGAGACCAACTATGCCCATGCTCAATCTACGATCCCCTCAAGCCCAGCTCTGCATAACCCTGTTTGTCGGTTTAATTCTGACTTTCGTATCGGTTTGCGCCAAATCGATCGAAGGCAACATCGTGCAGAATGCAGACTTCGACGAACCCGGCGCCAAACTCCCGCTGCACTGGATCATGGAAGACAAGATAAAACACAAGGGCAAGGTTAGCGTTGCCCAGGCTGCAGGCGGCAACCGGTTTGTGACATTACAGCCGAATTCCAAAAACCTGGCCGCCGAACTGGAATCGAACCCGATGGGGATCGGCCAGGTCTTCAGTCTTCAGCAATATCCGAACCTTCGCGGCGCAACATTGCACGTCAGCGCACGCATGGGCGCTATCGGCAAGACCAGTGCACGGCTCAGGCTGATTGCAATCCGTTCCGGCGGACAATTCCTCGGCACCACACTGCAACAGGACAGTTCCGACGGCGCGCTTATCGAACACTCGGGCCGCCTGATGATTCCGGACGATTCGAAAAACCTGTTTGTCGTCATCGGACTCGACGCCACCGGCACCGCGGGCAAGGCCATGTTCGATGACGTTTACCTTGGCCTGACCCCGGCGCCATCGCAGGCTCTACTGGGCCAGAATAGCCAACCCGCGGCAATGGCAAGGATACGCATCGATGCCGGACAGCCGATACGCCAGATACCCGAAACCCTGTACGGCTTGAACATGGAGTGGGCCTGGGACGGTGGCGGCTTGTGGGACGGCCCCAGAGCCGCGCTCGATGAGAATATCGTGCAACTGACGAAGGCGATCCGTCCGTCGACTATACGTTATCCGGGTGGGATATTTGCCGATTTTTACCACTGGCGCGACGGCATCGGCCCGCGCAATAAACGCCCGACGACAGCGCATTTTCCCGAGGGTCCGGTATCCAAACACAACCTGGGCACCGACGAGGCGCTCGAGTTCGCCAGCCTCACCGGCGCGGAATTGATGATCACGGCCAATATCGCATCCGGGACGGTTGAGGAGGCGGTCGAATGGTTACGCTACGTCAATCAACCGGACCAGACCAAAGGCCAGCCGCCACGGGTGAAATACTGGGAAATCGGCAACGAGAATTACTACTATGGCGGCAGCACCCACGTGAATCAGGCCGCACACGACGCCCGGCAGTACAGCGATCGGGTTATCGAATTCGCCACGGCAATGAAAAAAGCCGATCCGCGCATCAGCATAATCGCGATAGCCGAAGAAAACTTCATGCGTGATTTCCAGCCGGTGCACTCCGACTGGTACCGCCTGCTGCTGACCAAGGCGGCAAATCTGATCGACTATGTTGCGGTTCATAACGGTTACGTCCCTGGACTGGCGCGCGACTACGATCTGGACGTGCGCACCATTTACCACGCGATGCTGGCGGCACCCATTCAACTTCGGGCGAGCCTTGACCGCGTCAGCGCCCAGATCAAAAAATATGCCCCCGCGCATGCCTCGCGCATCAAGATCGCGGTTACCGAGTGGTCACCAAGTTTCCAGATCGTGCTCGACGGACCCTACCTCGATCACCCCAAAACCCTCGGCTCGGCGCTGTTCGTGGCTTCAAATATCAAGAACTACATCGAACACCCCGATGTCGATATAGCAAACTATTTCAAACTTAACGACCGGCTCTGGGCGGGCATGCTTAGCGTGCGCAACGACAGGTTTGTCGGCACCGCGCCCTATTATGCATTTCGCATGTATCGTGAACAT
>JAOTUD010000475.1 GCA_029864065.1 Gammaproteobacteria bacterium
AATACGCACTTTCCCGGGCCGAAGTAGTGCATCCCGCCTATGATTAAAAAAATTCTGGTTGCAACCGATGCATCCCCCGCATCGGAGCGTGCGGTCGGTTTTGCTGCGCAATTGTCGGTCGTTCACGAGGCGGAATTACTGATACTGAACGTGATCCGGGACATGCAGCTTCCGCCCGAGCTTGAGGAGACGCCCGATTTCGAATCGTTTTACAACGCGCGTGAAAACCTGATGCGACGCATCGCCGACCGGATCCTCGACCAGGCCAGGCAAATGGCGAAACAGGCTGGGGTAAAGAATATCCATACCGCGATCGGCAGCGGAGATCCGGCCACCAGCGTGGCGGGGTTTGCCAGGCGCCGACGCGTCGACCTGATCGTGGTCGGGACGCGCGGCCTGTCCAAGGCTACCGCGGTCTCGATGGGCAGCGTTTCGCGCAAACTGCTCGACCTGACCGACGTCAACTGTCTCGTTATCCGTTGAGTATCCCAGTGGGGTCTCGCAGAGATCGCCGAGACGCAGAGTCCGCCGAGGGGACCTGAAGGTTTTTCGGTGACGGCCGGCAGCATCTATTCCGTCATTGCGCGACCCCGCCAGGTCGAGGTATTGCAAGATGCCCCAGAAACATACTCGATTGCAGGAATTCACCTAACCAGAAGTTCCGGGGACGCTATACTTATCGCGAATCGAGTATTGTGTCCCCTTAATTAGACTGCTGGCTGCTGTTGGATCAGCTTTGTCTTTCCCCGCGGTCTCTGCGTCTTCGCGCCTCTGCGAGAACCTGGTATCGGAAGATTCGGGTTAATCGGGTGGCGGGACGCCGCGCACGCGGGATTTGGTCGGGTCGTAGAATGGAAAGCTGACGACCTTCGCCGGCAGTCGTTTCTGCTTGCCGTCGAGCTTGCCGACCTCGACTTCGGTGCCCGGTTCGCTATGTTCGACCTGGAGGCGGCACAGCGCCAGGTTCTTGCGCAGAATCGGCGAGCGCACCGCGCTGGTGATTTCGCCGACCTGGTTGCGGCCGATGTTGACACAGTCGCCGTTGGCGGCCATTTCGTCGCCGGCCAGCTCGAGCCCGACCAGTACCCGCTGTGGATTTTCCTTGCGCTTGATCAGCGAAGCCTTGCCGATGAAATCGTCTTCCTTGGTTTTGAGCGGCACGGTAAAACCGATGCCGGCCTCGAACGGGTCGGTCTGATCGCTGAATTCGTAGCCGGCAAAGATCAGCCCCGCCTCCACGCGTAGCATGTCCAGCGCCTCGAGCCCGAGCGGCGTCAGGCCATGTGGGAGTCCGGCCTCCCAGATCGCGTCCCATACCGCGGGCGCGTCCGTGGGATGGCAAAATACCTCGTAACCGAGCTCTCCGGTATAGCCGGTACGCGACACGACGAGCGGAATGCCGTGCTCGTCGCCGATACGCGCGATCGAGAAGCGGAACCATTCGAGCTCCTCCAGCGTGGCCTGATCGGGGCGGGTCCAGATGATGTTCTTGAGCACCTCCCGGCTGTTGGGCCCCTGCACCTGCAGGTTGTGCAGCTGGTCGGTCGAGTTGCGCACCCAGACTTCGAGGCCGAGTTTTTGCGCCTGTTCGCGCAGCCACAGGCCGCTTTCGTCGCTGCCGCCGATCCAGCGGAAGTTGTTCTGGCCGAGGCGGAACACGGTGCCGTCGTCGATCATGCCGCCATTCTCGTAGCACATCGCGGTATAGACCACCTGGCCGACCGCGAGGCGGCGAATATTGCGCGTGACGCAGGTCTGCAGCAGGAGTTCGGCGTCGGGTCCGAGCACTTCGTACTTGCGCAAGGGCGACAAATCGATGACCACCGCGGCTTCGCGGCAAGCCCAGTACTCGGCGATCGCGCCGTGCTTGGTGTAGCTGTTGGCCAGCCAGTAGCCCGCGTACTCGGTGAAGTTGCGCGTATGCTGCAGGGTTCGCGGATGGAATCCGGTTTCTTTGGTGAGTTGTTTTTCAGCGTCAGTAGTCATTCTGTAGGCCATCGCTTTGGTGAAGGTGTGCTCGTCCGAGTAGATTCGCATATGAATGTCGGTCGGGTTCCAGCCGTTGGCCGGGTCGACATCGCACGGACAGGCGGAGGAAACGCAGATCATGTCCTTGAGCGCGCGCATCAACACGTAATCGCCCGGCCGCGACCAGGGCTCGTCGAAATACATCTGGTTGGTATCGTCGATACTGGTGTTGAAAAACAGGTTGATCGCCATCCAGCCCGGGCGCGGCTGAATACCGAAAGGCGCCAGCCCGCGGTTGAAATTATCCGAGCAGTTGACATGCCCCGGGTAACCCAGGTCCTCGTAATACTTGGAGGTACAGGCGGTACCGAAACTGTCGTGGCGGCCGCAGGTGTCGCGCACCAGCTCCACCAGCGGCTCGAAGTCCTGGGTGTAAAACTTGGCCAGTAGCCCGGGTGCGGGGTAAGAGGCGCCGACCACGTGACGCGTGCTGGTTGCATCGAGACAGCGTTCCAGACCCTTGTCCAGAGCGGCGATATCGAAACACTGAAAATCCGAGCATTCACGTCCTTCGACGTCGATGATCTGGATGTACTGCCCGGCCTTGACCTCGTAGACGAACGCGGTGCGCGCCTCGATGCGCTGGTCCTGCAGCGGATCGGCCAGGGGATCCGGCAGGCGCACAATCCTTTCGGCTGCATCCCTGGGTTGACGGTGCACGAACAGGGTCAGATCGGTAATAGTGTTCTGCATCTCGGCCAGCATGGGTTCGCCGGGTGCCGCGACCACGCAGGTGATGTCCTCGGCAGCATCGAAGGCAATCGAGTCACCTGGCGGAGACTCTGGGCCGAAGACGCGAGTGCTTTGCGCGGCTTCGAGCACGATGCTGCGAAAGCGGAGCGTGCGTTCGAGCTTGATCGCGCTGGCGTCGCTGCCCCGCAGAATTTGTTTGAATCCCTCGGCCGCGCCGTCCGCGCGGGCGCCGATGAGCCGCATGTCGCTGTTGCCCGCGGAGTCGAACACGGTGATCTCGCCGACCTGCATGCCCTCGGGGTTGACCAGTTCGATGCGGTCGCCGGCGGCGAGGTCCAGCGCGGTAATGCCGCCTGCCCGCACGACATAGCGCTCGGTACCCGGTGGCAGCGTATTGAGTCCGGGTTCGAGCACGCGAACCGGAGCCGTGAATAGCGGGGCGTTCATGGTGGAATCCTATTCTATCTCGAGCAGGTCGTCCTGCACACCGTACAAATGTTCCTTGATCATATTTACGGCGCCGGTG
>JAOTUD010000476.1 GCA_029864065.1 Gammaproteobacteria bacterium
ACCTCACCTGATCGAGTCGGTCAGAGGAATCTACAGCACTGTTGCCGACATGATGACATTCCTGCGTGCGCTCATGAGCGGCGAAATATTCCAGTCCCAGGAGACCCTCACGACCATGCAGAGTAAGTGGCACCGATTCGGCTTTCCACTGGATCGCTCCGCACTACGCTCCCCAGGTTGGCCGATTGAGTATGGGATAGGCCTGATGCGATTTCGTTTGCCCCGGTTGTTCACGCTAACCAACCGTATGCCTGCGGTGATGGGGCACACGGGTTCGACTGGCTGCTGGCTGTTCTACTGTCCCGAGCGGGACCTGTTTCTCGCTGGTAGTGTGGATGAGGTGACTGCTGGAGCACTGCCCTTCAGAACAGTCCCTAAGATCCTGAGCGTTCTTCGCACATTCGCTTCTTAGATAGCTCCACGCTAGATATTAAAGTCCACAGAGGCACTTTGCCGATCTACCAAATCCTGGGGCCAGTCCATTGGGTCGTTTTTTGCCGCCCAACGAAAATATTTGGGCGTCCGCTTTCGGGAAATCCGTAAAATCCCCTCAAATCACCCTCGAGAAGCGGCCAAGAGACTAATAGTCTATGGGTCTCGGAGTCGAAATGGAGGTAACTGATTGAGCTGAAGAAAAGAAGTGACTCCCGGCCGGGACTCGAAGTCATTGATTCGATGACAATTTCGGCGCAAAAAAAAGCCGCTCAGAGGAATCTCATGAGCGGCTATCGTTTTGTTTGGCTCCCCGGCCCGGGCTCGAACCAGGGACCCATTGATTAACAGTCAATTGCTCTACCAACTGAGCTACCGGGGAATAGAGGAGGCGTATACTAAATCAATAAAAATAATACGGCAACCTGATTTGTCAAGCCCGCGGAGATCAGCGGGCGCGTGCTATTCCTCGAATACCTGGCGAATCCGTTCCACCGCTTTTTCGAGGTTATCCATCCCGGTCGCGAACGAGATGCGCATGTATCCCTCGGCGCCGAAGGCCGATCCCGGCACCAGCGCCACACCGACTTTCTCGAGCAGCAGGTTGGCGACGTCGACGTCGTTGTTCAGGTCGCCGCGGGAATCGATGAAGCTCTGGATATTGGGAAAGCTGTAAAAGGTGCCGTCCGATTCCAGGCACTGGATGTGGCGGATCGAATTCAGCGCGGCCACCAGGAAATCGTGGCGCCGCCTGAACTCGGTGACCATCGCGCGCACCGGGGCGTGATCGCCGTTCAATGCGGCCACCGACGCGGCCTGCGAGATCGAAGTCGGATTCGAGGTGCTTTGCGACTGGATCTTTTTCATCGCCCTGATGATGTCCGCGTCGCCCGCGGCGTAGCCGATGCGCCATCCGGTCATCGCGTAGGCCTTGGAAACGCCGTTGAATACCATGGTGCGGTCGTACAGCGCTGGGCAGGCGTTCAATATGTTGCAAAACTCGTAGTTGCCCCAGACGATATGCTCGTACATGTCGTCGGTCATGACCAGTATCTCGGGGTGGCGCAGCAGCACGTCCCCGAGCGCCGCCAGTTCCTGCATCGAGTAACCGACGCCGGTCGGGTTGGACGGGCTGTTCAAGACCAGCATGCGGGTCTTGTCGGTGATCGCTGCTGCGAGCATTTCGGGCGTGATCTTGAACGTGCTGTCGATGCCGGTCTCGACGATGACCGGCGTCGCATCCGCGAGAATCACGATATCCGGGTAGGAAACCCAGTAGGGCGCGGGGACGATAACCTCGTCGCCGGCGTCGAGCAGCGCCTGGCACAGGTTGAAAAAGCTCTGTTTGCCGCCACATGAGACCAGTACCTGGTCGGCCCTGTAGGCAAGCCCGTTATCGCGCTCGAACTTGTCGATTATCGCCTGCTTCAACGCTGCGGTGCCGTCGACCGCGGTGTAATGGGTGTCGCCGTTGCGAATCGCCTCGATCGCCGCCGCGCAGATGTGATCCGGGGTGTTGAAATCCGGTTCGCCCGCGCCGAGCCCGATCACGTCGCGCCCCTCGGCACGAAGCTGGCTAGCCAAATTTGAAACTGCTAAAGTGGGGGATGGTTTTATCGCGCGTACGCGCTTCGAAAAATCTTTGAACACAGCTCGATCCTGTTGGCGATGAATAGGTAGAGCAGGCAGTATACGTGGCCCCTGCGGCCTGATAAAGCAACCTGTATTAATCTTTAAGATAAATTTTTTATGGCCAGGCAGTTCCAGCTCGAGACCCGATTCGAACCCACCGGCGACCAGCCGCAGGCAATCGATGCGCTGGTGCAGGGTATCGAGGATGGTTTGATGCACCAGACCCTGCTCGGGGTGACGGGCTCGGGTAAAACCTTTACCGCGGCCAACGTAATCCAGCGGCTCGGGCGCCCGGCGATTATCATGGCGCACAACAAGACGCTGGCGGCGCAGCTTTACGGCGAGATGAAAGAGTTTTTCCCGAGGAACTCGGTGCAGTACTTTGTCTCCTATTACGACTACTACCAGCCGGAAGCCTACGTGCCGGCCTCGGATACCTTCATCGAGAAAGACGCGTCGATCAACGAACACATCGAGCAGATGCGGTTGTCGGCGACCAAGTCGTTGCTGGAGCGCCGCGATACCATTATCGTCGCGTCGGTGTCGGCGATTTACGGCCTCGGCGACCCGGATTCGTACCTCAAGATGCTGCTGCATCTCGTGGTCGGCGACGAAATCGACCAGCGCAGCATTTTGCGGCGGCTCGCCGAGTTGCAGTACACGCGTAACGACATCGAGCTCAAGCGCGGCACTTACCGCGTGCGCGGCGAAGTCATCGACGTGCACCCCGCCGATTCGGAACGCGAGGCGGTACGAATCGAGCTATTCGACGCCGAGGTCGAGAAAATCAGCCTGTTCGACCCGCTGACCGGTGAAGTCAGCAACGACGTCAAGCGCATCACGATCTACCCGAAAACGCACTACGCGACGCCGCGTGAAGTCATCCTCGGCTCGATTGCCGAAATCAGGGAAGAACTCAGGGATCGGCTCGAGGCACTCAGGCAGGCCAACAAGCTGGTCGAGATGCAGCGACTCGAGCAGCGCGTCAATTACGATATCGAAATGATGCGCGAGCTCGGCTACTGCAGCGGCATCGAGAATTACTCGCGCTTCCTGTCGGGGCGCAAGCAGGGGGAGCCGCCGCCGACGCTGTTCGACTACCTGCCGGCCGATTGCCTGCTGTTTATCGACGAGAGCCATGTCTCGGTGCCGCAGATAGGCGGCATGTA
>JAOTUD010000025.1 GCA_029864065.1 Gammaproteobacteria bacterium
GGAGACGCTGGTCGCCTTTTGCAGCTGGTAGGACACAATCTGGTTCATGCGTTCGGTTTGATCCCGCAGGGTTTCCAGTTGGGCGGGGTCGATGCTCCCCCTGTCGACGAGACCGGTCAACACGGCGAGCGGGGTTTTCAGGCTGTGCGCGAGATCGTCCATCGCATTGCGGTAGCGCTCGCGCTGGTACTGCTCGCGTCGCAACAAGATGTTCAGGTTTTCGGTTAGCGGTGCGATTTCGTCCGGGTAGCTTTGCTCGAACCCGGTTTGTTCCTGGTCCTCGATTGCCTTGACCTCCAGGCCTATTTTCTTTAACGGCAGCAGGCTCCAGCGGGTGACCAGGTACATGATCAGCAACAGCAATATGGTGGTTATGATCAACCAGGCCCACAGGGTCTGGCGAAAGCGATTCAGCTGTTCGAAGTAATCCACCGCGTTACGCCAGACCACGACGTCGTAGCGCCGCAGTTGTTCATTGATATCGGGCCACTGGATTGCGAAGCCGAGGCGAAAATAGGGTGTAGCCTGATGTTCGATCGTCTCAAATTTCCACTCCCCGAGCGCGATCTCCCCGATCGCCGGAAAGTCGATGGTGATCGACTGCGAACGCCAGATAGCTTGCTTGCTGCGATCGTAAAGCAGCGCGTAAAGACCGGAATTCCTTGCGACCAGGCCAGGCTCGAAAAGCCGGTCGGGCGAAACCGTGAGGCTGGTTCCGTTCCGGTCCCGGTCGACCGCGGCCAGCAAACTGTAGATCAGCAGCTGCAGGCCGTCTTCCTCCGCCTGCAGGGCGCGCTTAACCACCGCCCGTTCCAGCGCTATCGCGGTCAACACCATGAATACCGCCAGTACCACCATAGACACCAGCGTTAGCCTGGACTTGATCGATTTCACCGTGGGCTTGGCATCATGCCTGGTCCGCCCGGCGCAGCGTGAAGCGGTAACCGCGGCCGCGCAGGGTTTCGATCGGTTTGAGGTTTTCCTCCGGGTCGAGCTTCTGTCGCAGCCGGCGTATAAAAACCTCGATTACGTTGCTGTCGTTATCCGATTCGTCGTCGTACAAATGCTCGGTCAGCATGGTTTTCGAGATAACCTCGCCGGCGTGCAGCATCAGATATTCGAGCACCTTGTACTCGTAGGCGGTCAGGTCCAGTTCGCGCTCATCGACGTAGATGCGCTGCGTAGCCGTATCCAGAATTACCGGTGAACAAACGATACGCGAATCCGACCAGCCGGAAGCGCGCCTGATCAGCACCCTGATCCGCGCCATCATTTCCTCGTGGTGAAACGGCTTGACCAGGTAGTCGTCGGCGCCCGCATCCAGACCCTCGACCTTGTCCTGCCAGCGGCCACGGGCGGTAAGGATCAGGATCGGTATCTTGTTGGCCTGGTCGCGTATCTTTTTAATAACCTCGAGCCCGGACATTTTCGGCAAGCCCAGGTCGACGATGGCGACGTCGGCGGGGTATTCCTGCACCAGGTAAAGGCCTTCGTCGCCATTATCGGTGCTATCGACCGCGAAGCCCTCGGATTTCAACCGCTCGACGATCTGCTGCTGGATATCGATATCGTCTTCTATGACTATCGCTCGCATGATATTTCTCGCCTCTTCCGTAGCAAAGATTAGATCACAGGTGTGATTTGAATGCGCATTTTTATACGCTCGCCGGGATCGTAGGGCATCTCGATATGATATCTCTTGCCGCGATACTGGTAGGTGACGTCGTAACCATCCACGATTTCCTCGTAACCCGTCTGGTAGCGCGTTTTACAGCGCTCCTCGTAACCGACGATGGTCTCGCCAGGCTGCTCGGCGTGGCCGTTGACGGCTTCATGACCAATTTGCGCGCCGATCAGCGTCCCTACCGCGGTCGCAACCTTGTTGCCGCGGCCCCCACCGATCTGGTGACCGATAATCCCGCCTATCAACCCGCCGGCGAGCATACCGCCCGCTGATTTGGGCTGTCCCTGCCGGGTATGGTAAACGGGTTCTTCCCAGCACTCGCGTAGCGGGGTCGATACCTTGACTTCGCGATAAATGGGCCGAACGTCGACCACCTGGGCAAAATCGTAGAGATCCTGGCGCGGAGCGTAATCATGCTTTTTATGGCCGGATTTGTGTCCCTGACCACCGGCGCCGACCGCGCTGGAAAAAACCAGAATCGTAACAGCAATCGTCGTCTTTAATGTTTTCATACCAGTCTCCTGCTTGTTTGATAATGACTGGCAATATAGGCTGCGCTAACTGAATCAAAGCTTAACGCATTGTTTTAGCTTATTTTTTGTGAAATTTTTCGCAACCTCTCCGATCGCAGCAGAGCCGCCGGACCCGGGCCTCGGCGGTCAATCGCGGCGCAGTTTGTCGCTGAGCGCGATCGGCGTCGGATAGTGCGCGACGATGTAGTAGGACGAGAAAACGAAGCTTACCAGCGTAGATATCTGAATCAGGTAGGAAACCTCGTCCCGAATTATTGCCAGCTCGTTCGCCATCACCGCGACCAGCAACGAAAATTCGCTCATCTGCCCGAGGCGCAACGCGACCTCGGTCGAGCGCGCGGTCGATTCCTGACTCAGCAGCATCAGCAGCCGGTAAAGCAGGGGTTTGAGCAATAGCGCAATCAGGCTCAATCCGAGCGCCGCGAGCCAGATATCCGGCAACAGGTCAAGGTTGAACCCGGCGCCGAGCGCGACGAAGAAGATGATCAGGAAGAAATCGCGCAACGGCTTCAGGCTCTCGGCAATGAACAGCGCAATCGGGCTGCGCGCGATGCTGACGCCGGCAACAAAGGCACCGATCTCGTAAGACAGCCCGCTCAGTTCGGCGGCTTCCGCCAGGCCCAGGCACCAGCCGATGGCGAGCAGAAATATGTACTCCTGGATGCGATCGAAGCGCGCGATAAGCCGGGTCAGAATATGTTTTTCCAGCAGGTAGGCGCCAACCACCAGCGCCGGTAACGCGATCATCGGCTGGCCAAATGCCAACCAGCCTGCCCTTTCGCTGGCGATACCCTCGATCGCCAGCAGCAGAAAAATCGCGATGATATCCTGCAGCAACAGGATACTGATGATGATTTCGCCAGTGCGCTGATGGTGCAGCACGGTCGTCGGGATCAGCTTCAGGCCGATGATGGTGCTGGAAAACATCAGCGCCGCACCGATGACGAGCGCCTCGACGCTGCTATACCCGAACAACAGGCTATAGCCGTAACCGAGCGCGAGTATGACCAGCGAACTCAGGCCGGTTACCAGAACGGTCTCGCCGGCGAGCCGAATCAACTGCTGCGGATGCAAATGCAGGCCCAGCAGAAACAGCAGGAAGACGATACCGACGTCGGCAATATTCTGAATCAGCGCCAGGTCGGATATCAGGTTGATACCCCATGGTCCGATCAATAACCCGAGTCCGATATAGGCGATGATCAGCGACTGGCGCAGGCTCAATGCCAGCGTCGCAAGAATCGCGGCCCCGCAAAATATCAGGAACAGAATATAGACGATCGAGGTTTCTTCCATAGGCGCAAAGATTAACACGGTCCGGGGTTGATTTTTGAAAGTGTTTGCCTAAGCTTGAGCGCTGTTGGATTATTGGCGCCCCGGATGCACGCACTGGAAATAGAAAACCTGCACAAGACCTACGCCAGCGGGCTACAGGCGCTGAAGGGCATAGACCTGCAGGTCGAGGAAGGCGATTTCTTCGCGCTGCTGGGGCCTAACGGTGCCGGCAAATCCACCTGTATCGGCATCATCTCCGGCCTGATTAACAAGACCAGCGGCAGCGTCAGGATTTTCGACCACTCCATCGACGATGAATTCACTATCGCCAAGTCGCTGCTCGGTTCGGTACCACAGGAATTCAATTTCAACGCCTTCGAGCCGGTGGAGGAAATCGTCATCAACCAGGCCGGCTACTACGGCGTCCCTGCCCGCAGCGCCAGGCGTGAGACCGAGCGCTACCTGAAACAGCTGGGTCTGTGGCAGCATCGCAGGTCACAGGCGCGCCGCCTGTCGGGCGGCATGAAACGGCGCCTGATGATCGCGCGCGCGCTGGTGCATCAACCGCGCCTGTTAATCCTCGACGAGCCGACCGCAGGCGTCGATATCGAACTGCGTCGCACGATGTGGGATTTTCTCGACCAGATCAACGACCAGGGAACGACCATCATACTGACAACCCATTACCTCGAGGAAGCCGAGCGCATGTGCCGGAATGTCGCCATCATCGACGAGGGCAGCATCATCCAGAATACCAGCATGAAAAAGCTGCTCAAACAGTTGAACAGCGAAACCTTCGTACTTTACCTGCGCGAGGAACTGGCGCAGGCGCCTTGCCTGCAGAGTTTCGACAACGTCGTAATGCTGGATCAACACAGTATCGAGGTCGAGGTACCGGAGCGCCACTCGATCAACGACCTGATCCGCGAACTCGAGGCACAGGGCATCGTCGTCGAGCGCATGCGCAACAAGGTCAACCGGCTCGAGGAACTGTTCGTCAAATTGACCGCCAAGTCCGGCGCCGCGAGCGCCGCCTGATGCTGCGTCAATTCTGGATCGCTTACCTGACCATCGCGCGCAAGGAAATCTACCGCTTCACGCGAATCTGGGTGCAAACGATTATTCCGCCGGTGGTCATGGTGGCGCTTTACTTCATCATCTTCGGCAACCTGATCGGGCAGCGCATCGGAGAAATGGACGGCATGGTATACATCGATTTCATCATGCCGGGCCTGGTGATGATGTCGATCATCACCAACTCCTACTCCAACGTCGTGTCGTCCTTTTACGGCGCCAAGTACTCGCGTCATATCGAGGAAATGCAAATCGCACCGGTACCCAACCTCGTAATTCTGCTCGGCTTCGTCACCGGTGGCGTTGCGCGCGGGATCAGCGTCGGCGTCGCGGTGACGCTGGTATCCCTGCTGTTTACCGAATTCAGCATCCATAATCCATTGATCGTGCTGCTGGTTGCGTTACTGACATCCTTCCTGTTCGCAATGGCCGGATTGATCAACGGGATATTCGCCAACAGTTTCGACGATATCAGCATAATCCCAACCTTCGTGTTGACACCGCTAACCTACCTCGGTGGTATCTTCTACTCGATCAAGTTGTTGCCCGAGTTGTGGCAAACGGTTTCGCTGGGTAACCCGATACTCTACATGGTCAACAGCTTCCGCTACGGTTTCCGCGGCGCCAGCGACATCGACTTGATGACGGCCTTGCTGGTAATTTTCGCTTTCATCGTCGTGCTTTTCGTGTTTTGCCTGGTTCTGCTCGAACGAGGTACCGGCATCCGTCAATAATGGAATTTATCGACATCGGGGTTAACCTGACCAACAGGAGCCTGATGGCCGACCTTGACGCGGTGCTCGAGCGTGCCGGGGATGCCGGCGTCAGGCAAATCATTGTCACCGGCACCTCGATCGACGAGAGCCAGCAGGCGATTGCGCTGTGCGAACGGTTTCCCGGGCGCCTTTTTTCGACCTGTGGTATTCACCCTCATCACGCCAGCGAATGGGCAGCGGATAGCCTCGACCGGCTCAGAACGATGGCGCGGCTGGACTGCGTGCGCGCCATCGGTGAGACCGGTCTCGATTTCAATCGCAACTACTCTCCGCCGCAGGCCCAGGAACGAGCGTTTCAACAGCAAATAGAACTGGCCATCGAGCTCGGAATGCCGCTATTCTGCCATCAGCGCGACGCCCATCAGCGTTTCGTCGAGTTGCTCGCCGAATACCGCGATCGCATCGAGAGGCTCGTGGTTCACTGCTTTACCGACCACCGCGAGGCCCTGTTGCATTACCTCGATCTCGATTGCTACATCGGCATCACCGGCTGGATTTGCGATGAGCGCAGGGGGCTTGAACTGCAGCAACTGGTGTCGCTGATACCGGCGAACCGGCTGCTGATCGAAACCGACGCCCCCTACCTGCTACCGCGCGATCTCGATCCGAAGCCGCCCGGTCGCATCAACGAACCGGCTTTTTTGCCGCACATCCTGAGGGCTGTAGCCCGCCATCGGGGCGAATCGGCCGCGCTGCTGGCGCGGCAATGCCTCGACAACAGCCGGGTTTTTTTCGAATTGTAGCCCGTCCGGGTAACGGCCTCGCATGCAGGAATCAGGCCAGCAAAGCGGGGCAAAATCAGCATCATTTGTAGGTAAAATTCCGTTACAAGCGCCGTATTACGTTCTAAACTCAATAGATCGACTACGTGGTTTTGATTGATGAATGATCAGGTAAAACTCAATTTCTTTGCGTCTGCACCGGAACCGTGCAGCTACCTGGAAGACCGTAAATCGGTCAGTGCGTTCGCCAATCCGCATATGGATATGGATATGAAGACCTATAACGAGTTGATTCGACACGGTTTTCGTCGTTCCGGTGGCTATATATACCGGCCCCACTGCCCCAGTTGCCAGGAATGCATATCGGTGCGGATTCCAGTCAGGAAACAGCGTTACTCGCGCAGCGAGCAGCGCGTGATCCGCCGCAACTCCGACCTGAAGATCAGCATCGGTCCCGACCGCTACCGCGATGAGCATTTCGACCTGTATCGACGCTATATCAACAGCCGCCACAACGACGGCAGCATGGCCAATCCCAGCAAGGCCGATTACCACCGTTTCCTGATCTGCGACTGGACCGATACGCTGTTTTTCGAATACCGCCTGAACCGCATTTTGATCGCGGTCGCGGTCTGCGACCTGATGGATACCGGATTATCCGCGGTTTATACCTTTTTCGACCCGGACCACTCGGACCGCAGCCCGGGCCATTTTTCAATCCTGAACCAGATCCACGAAACACGCCAGCGCGATCTCGATTACCTGTACCTCGGCTACTGGATACGCAACTGCGCCAAGATGAGCTACAAAAGGCGCTACCAGCCGCTCGAAGCCTTCCTCAACGACCAGTGGGTCGCGCTCGACAAGACCTGACCCCGGCCTCCCTTCGATATTGGTATCCCGAAAGGTGCTCGCGGAGACGCTGAGGACGCCGAGGTGATTGAACGGGTGTTCCCTGGCCCGAATATGCCCCAAATCTGGCAACACCTACCCATCTTTTCCCCGCGGTCCCTGTGTCCCCGCGAGAACCAGATATGGGAGGTTTAGCTTGCCAGGAGCTGCCTGAGCCGCTTCCAGTCGAAGGCGGGCCCAGGGTCGGTCTTGCGCGCCGGCGCGATATCGCAGTGACCGGCGATGGCATCGGCTACGATATCGGGATAGCTAGCGCGCAGCGCCGTAACCAGCCCTGCGAGGCTGTGATACTGCGGCTCCGCGTAGGGCTGGTCGTCACAACCCTCGAGCTCGATACCGATCGAGAAATTGTTGCAGGCCTGCTCGCCGCGCCACTCCGATTGACCGGCATGCCAGGCACGATCGAGAAACGAAACAAACTGAACCACGCGGCCATCCCGCTCGATCAGGCAGTGGGCCGATACCGTCATGCCGCAGATCGATTCGAAATACTCGTGCGTCGCGGGATCCAGATCGTTGCAAAAAAACTTGTGGATATGGCCGCCGCCGTATTCGCCAGGTGGTAAACTAATGCCATGTACGACGACCAGTTTTATTTTTGAATCATCGGGCCGCGCATCGAAATTGGGAGACCGAATCACTTCCACGGACTGCAACCAGCCTGCATCATCAATGAAAAATTTCGTCATTCGGTTGTAATTCGAAAACTGAATTATTGCTAACAATTCCTGGCACGATAGTTTATCTACCTTGAACCTGCAACATCTCAATGAGCCGCAACGACGGGCGGTGAAATGTATCGCCCGACCCTGCCTGGTGCTGGCTGGCGCCGGCAGCGGCAAGACCGGCGTCATCACCCACAAGATTGCCTGGCTGATCGACCAGGGCTACGCGCCGCAACAGGTCTGCGCCGTTACCTTTACCAACAAGGCCGCCCGGGAAATGAAACAAAGGGTTGGCAGGTTGCTGGGCAAAAGATCCGCGCCGGGACTGAAAATCTCGACCTTTCACAGCCTCGGGCAGCGCATACTGCTGCAGGAATCGCATCGGCTCGGCTATCGCCGGGGTTTCAGCATCATGGATACCCGCGACGTCGAAACCTGTCTCGCGGAGCTCGCGCATCGCGACGCCGTGGACAGCGATTTCCTGCGCCAGGCCATGTACCAGATCAGCCGCTGGAAAAACGATTTTATCGATCCTGCGGGTGCGCTGGCGCAGGCACAGGATCTACTGATGCAAAACCAGGCCAGGCTTTACCAGGAGTACCAGCAGCACCTGCTGGCCTGCAACTCGATGGATTTCGACGATTTGATCATGTTGCCGGTGACGCTGTTTCGCGCCGACACCGCGGTGCTCAACCAGTGGCAGGATAAAATTCGCTACCTGCTGGTCGACGAATACCAGGATACCAATACCAGCCAGTACGAGCTGATCAAGCTGCTGTGCGGACTGCGCCAGAAGCTGACCGTGGTAGGCGACGACGACCAGTCGATTTACGCCTGGCGCGGCGCCCGGCCGGAAAACCTGCGACGCCTGCAGCAGGACTTTGCGTCGATGGAGATCATCAAGCTGGAACAGAACTATCGCTCCACCAGCCGTATTCTGCGGGCCGCCAATCATCTCATCACCAACAACCATCACCTCTACGAAAAGAAGCTCTGGTCGGCGTCGGGTGAAGGCGATCCTATCAGGGTATTGCCCTGCAAGAACGCCGACGATGAAGCCGCCCGCGTGGTCGTCGATATTCTCAGCCGTCGCTTTCAGAGCAACCTGCCGTGCAATTGCTTCGCCATTCTGTACCGCAGTAATTTCCAGTCCCGTAACTACGAAAAAGCATTACGCGACCATTCGATTCCGTACCAGGTCAACGGCGGCAACGCCTTTTTCGAGCGTCGCGAAATCAAGGACATCATGGCTTACCTGCGGCTGCTGACCAATCCCGACGACGACCAGGCCCTGCTCAGGATAATCAACGTGCCGCGGCGTGAAATCGGCGCCGCGACGATAAAGGCGCTGGCGACCTACGCCGGCACGCGCCAGCGCGGCCTCGAAATCGCGATGCGCGAACTGGGCCTGCTCGAATCGCTCAACAACCGCGCCCGGATCCGCTTGCGGGCTTTCAGCGACCTGATCGACGAGCTGCGCCACCACGCGCAAAAAGAAGACGCGATGTCCCTGTGCAAGCTGCTGGTGACAAGGCTCGATTACGCCGACTGGCTGGCCGAAACCAGCGCTTCGACGAAGCAGGCGGAAGCCGCCATGGAAAACGTGCTGGAGCTGATCAACTGGGTCGGCAACCTGCAAAAGGATCGCGACGACCGCTCGCTCGACGCCATCGTATCCCACTTATCGCTGATGACGATCCTCGAAAACAACGACGAGCAACAACAGCAGGACGCGGTACAGCTGATGACGATTCACGCTGCCAAGGGGCTGGAGTTCGACCAGGTGTATCTTGTCGGCTTCGAGGAGGACAGCCTGCCGCACCACCAGTCCCAGGACCCCGACGGGCTCGAGGAAGAACGCAGGCTGGCTTACGTCGGAATTACCCGCGCCGCCGCCGGGCTGACTCTTAGCTACGCCAAAACGCGGCAGAAATTCGGCGAACTGCAGCACTGCGAGCCGAGCCGTTTTCTCTACGAGCTGCCGGAGGCGGATCTCGAAGGCGCGGAGCATACCGCAAGCCAGCTGTCCGAGGACGAAAAACACCAGCGCGGCCTCGATACCTTTGCCGACCTGAAAGCCCTGCTCGGGACCGCCGATTAAACCGGTAAAGTCCGATGGAATTTCTCGCGGGGACGCGGGGAACGCAGGGAGCGCGGGGGATTACAGTGCAAACTCCACCTGACCTGCAGCTTAGCGGAAAGAAACAAAAGGAATCTGTGTGGATGCCGGGACGAGCCCGGCATGACGGATTGCCTCATCAGGGCGGAGCCGGGGTAGTCCCGGCATGACGGGTCTGTCTTGCGCTTAGTGCGCGAGGATCTGGCTCAGGAACAGCTTGGTGCGTTCGTGCTGCGGATTATCGAAGAATTCATGCGGGTTGTTTTCCTCGATGATTTCACCGCCGTCCATAAAGATAACGCGATTGGCGACCGTCTTGGCGAAGCCCATTTCGTGGGTCACGCAAAGCATGGTCATTCCTTCCTTGGCCAGTTCGATCATGACGTCCAGCACTTCCTTGATCATCTCCGGATCGAGCGCCGAAGTCGGCTCGTCGAACAACATGATCCTCGGGTTCATGCACAACGAACGCGCAATCGCGACACGCTGCTGCTGACCTCCGGAAAGCTGGCCGGGAAACTTTTCGGCCTGCTCGGGTATTTTTACCCGTGTCAGGTATTTCATCGCGGTTGCCTCGGCTTCCTTGCGCGGCACCTGCTTGACCCAGATCGGCGCCAGCGCGCAGTTTTCCAACACGGTCAGGTGTGGGAACAGGTTGAAGTGCTGAAACACCATGCCGACCTCGCGACGGATGGCGTCGATATTCTTGAGATCGTTGGTCAGCTCGACGTTATCGACGATAATCTGTCCCTGCTGGTGTTCCTCGAGCCGGTTGATACAACGAATCAAGGTCGATTTACCCGAACCGGAGGGGCCGCAAATTACGATTCTCTCGCCCCGGTATACTTCTAGATTGACGTTCTTGAGTACATGGAAGGAACCATACCATTTGTGCATGTCCTTGATATTGATGACCAGTTCGTCGGATACGTGGAGATCAGCTGCTTCTGGTTGACTGCTCATAATTTTATACCCTGCTTAACTATTTAATGTCCGGTATGGAGTTTCTTTTCTAGATAAAGTGAGTACCGTGCCATCGAGAAGCAGGATACAAAGAAAAAGATTGCGACGAAAACGTAAATTTCCGTCGACAGCCCCTGCCACTTGGTATCGGCCAACGACGCGCGTCCCATACCGAGCGGATCGAACAGGCCAATGATGATGACGAGCGTAGTATCTTTATAAAGTCCGATGAAAGTATTCACGATCCCGGGGATCGAGATTTTCAGGGCCTGGGGCAGGATAATCAGGCGCATCGATTGCCAGTATTTCAATCCCATCGAGTCGGCGGCTTCAATCTGTCCTTTGGGTAACGCCTGTAAACCGCCCCTGATGACCTCTGCAATATAAGCCGATGAAAACAGCGTTACCATGATCAATACGCGCAGCAACAGGTCGAAGGTCGTACCCGGCGGCAGGAAATAATTCAGCATGGTCGACGCGACAAACAGCAACGTAATCAGCGGCACACCGCGGATAAACTCGATAAACGCGACGCACACCATGCGCAATGCGGGCATGTGCGATTGCCGCCCGAGTGCGAGCGCGATGCCTATGGGTAAGGAACCGACGATACCGGTGACACCGATGGTAAGCGTGAGCATGAATCCGCCGAACTTGTCGGTTGGCACCGGTGTCAGGCCCATGCCACCAATCAGTAGCCAGCCAATGATGACCGGTGCAATTAACGAAAACCATAATCCCTGCTTGCGATAAGGAACATGATCAAACAATACCGGGACCAGCGCGGCAAGCATCATGATGAACGACAGGTCGACCCGCCAGCGTTCTTCAACGGGATAAAATCCGTAAACAAATATTTCGAAACGTTTGCCGATAAATGCCCAGCAGGCGCCCAGCTCTTGGCCCGCCGCCTGGGCGATGGCGCGACAATCATCGCGCGACTCGGCGACGAAGACAGCGTCCAGGAAAATCCAGTTCAGCATCGGCGGAATGATGACGTACAGGAAATATATCGTTAGTACTGTAATGACGATGTTGGTTGTCGATGAAAACAGGTTGTGACGAATCCAGCCGATAATGCCGACTTCAGTGACGGGAGGCGCCAGGTCCGGATATTCGCCAATTTCGTATGATTGTTCGGTACTCATCTTAGCGCTCCACCAGTTTCATACGTTTGTTATACCAGTTCATAAACGCCGAAATCATCAGTGAAAACATCAGGTACAGGCCCAGCACGATGGTCATGCATTCCATTTCGCGCCCCGTCTGGTTCAATGATATTCCGCCGATGGTCGCCACAATATCCATGTAGCCGATCGCAATCGCGAGCGACGAATTCTTGGTGATATTGAGATACTGGCTCGATAGCGGCGGGATAATAACGCGCAACGCCTGCGGAATGATGACCAGCTGCATGGTGCGGCTGGGCTTGATACCGAGCGCGAATGCGGCCTCGGACTGGCCATGGCTGATTGCCTGGATGCCGGCACGCACGATCTCCGCAATGAAGGCCGCGGTATAGAGCGATAACGCTATCCACAGGGCCACAAATTCGGGGCGTAATACCAGTCCACCTTTAAAGTTAAAGCCCTTGAGTTCGGGATATTCCAGGTATATCGGTGAACCGGCGAGAAAATATACGATTATCGGGAAGGCAATGATTGCACCGAGGCTGATCCAGAAAACCGGGTATATTTTACCGGTCGCGTCCTGTATTTTCTTGGCATAACCTTTGAACCAGATAGCAAACGCAATGCCGATTACGAAGGCAGTCAGTACTGCCCACATCGCAGGCTCAAATAAGGGTTTTGGCGTATAGAAGCCGCGGTTTGTCAGGAATAATGTACCATCGAAGGCCATCATCGCATTTTTCGGGATCGGCAGCGTGTTAACGACGATACCGTGAACTAACAAAATATGGAGTAGTACCGGGACGTTGCGCACGTACTCGATGTAGACGTAAACGACCCTGTTAATCAGCCAGTTACTGGACAGGCGTAATACGCCGAGCAGAAATCCGACGATGGTGGAGAGAATAATACCGGCGACCGCCACCAGCAGGGTGTTGATGATGCCGACCAGGGCAGCTCGCCAGTGCGGACTGCGAGAATCGTATTCGATCAGGGTTTGATTGATATCGTAGTTCGAAGCATCCCACAGAAAATTAAAACTATACCCTTTACCGATGGTTTCGAGGTTTGTAACCGCGTTGCTGACGATGAAAAAGAAAAAGGCAGTGATCAAGGCCATAGTAATGACCTGTATCGTGACTGAGCGCAGTTCCTTGTCGAAAAACAGGCGATATAAAAGTGATGTATTACCGGATG
>JAOTUD010000477.1 GCA_029864065.1 Gammaproteobacteria bacterium
CTTCCATCAGCAGCGGTTTGTCGGCCGCGACGGCGAACCCCGGCAACATGACCAGGAGACCCAGCAGCGCGAGTCCTGCCAGGGGTTTACCGGGGAATAGCTTCATTCGAATCTCCTATTTGAAGTTGAGCAGTAGCTGGCGGGCCTCGGGATTGCCGAACTCGGCCTCGGCAATCGCCCATCGCTGCAGGTTTTCGAGCCGCTCCGCTGCCGTTTGCTGACCCATCGCCGCGGCCTTCTGGTACCACTTGTAGGCCTGGACCACGTCGGCGTGATCGAGCAGCGAATCTTCGGCGCGAAACAGGGTCGGATCGGCCATCTCACCCATTACCATGATGGACGGCAGGTAATCCTCGCGTGCGGCAAAGAAAAAAAGCAGGTGGGCGTCGGCGAGGCTGCCCTCCTGCAGGTATTTTTGCGCCTTGTCGAATACTTCCTGCAGCGGGTAGGGCTTGCCATTCGCGCGCAGCTGCTCGACGTACTGACGCGCCCGCATCCCCGGCGGCACCAGCAGGCTGCGCTCGACGCTGCCGACGGCCTCGCTGGTTTCCGGCGTTTTGACCACGCGCACGGAACCACCGCGATCCCCGTTCAAAATCACGAAGAGGACCAGGCCGACGACCGCCAGCGCAATCCAGATTAACGGATTCCGGCGGGATGATGATCCGGGTTCATTCATTTCTGACATAATTTTCTTCGACGCTGCTCGCCCCAGAAAAAGCACTCGGATTGCCCGCTGCGGCCTGGGATTCCGGAATTATAAACGCTTGTTACTGGCGGGTAAATTTTTGCGCCGATTTAAATGCGTTCGAGCTGACGAATCAGCTGTTCATAGAGCGCTTTCTCGAGATCCTCGATGACGTCACCCCGTTGCTGGGTGGACGCCAGCAGGTTATCGTCGTCGATCGCAAAATCCCGTTGCTGGGTCAGGGTCTTGGCGGGCGCCAGCAGGTTGCCGTCGGCGTCCTTGAGGACGAAGGACAGGGCTCGAACCAGTCGATCCACCGATTTACCGGTGCTGGCGCTGGATACCAGCCTGCGATCGGGCACGACTTTCAGCGTTACCGATAGCTGCACCGCGCCCTCGGCCGGCTGCGCGGTTACGCGGGCGCCGGCGCGGCCCAGCCGCTCGCGCAACGCGTCGCGCTGGCGCTCGCTGAATTCGCTGGTGATCAGGTAGATACTGCTCAGCTGCTGCGGCAGGCTGCTGGTTCCGGCCAGCCTGAAGCCGCAGCCCGATAGCGCCAGCACCAGTATCAGCGGGAGCAGGCGGCGGGAAACGAAAAGTTTCATCACTCGTTCAGATGACGATATTGACCAGCTTCCCGGGCACCACGATAACCTTCCTGATCGCGCTGTCGCCGATGAATCGCTGTACCTGCTCGTTGGCGAGCGCGGCGGCCTCGCAACTGGCGCGCTCGGCATCGGCGGCAAGCTGCATTTTACCGCGCAGCTTGCCGTTCACCTGGATCACCATCTCGATCGTCTCCTGCACCAGCGCGGCCGCGTCGACCTCGGGCCAGGGGTGATCGATGATTACCGTATCGTGACCGAGATCTCGCCACAGCCGGTGGCAGATATGCGGGATGATGGGCGCCAGCATCAGCACCATGTTGTCGAACACTTCCTGCCGGATCGCCTTGCCGACGGCGCTCGCGTCCTGGTAGCGCGACACGCTGTTCAACAATTCCATGTTGGCCGCAATCGCGGTGTTGAAGGTCAGGCGGCGCGCGTAATCGTCGCCGACCTTGCCGATGGTTTCATGCAGCTTGAGGCGCATCGCCTTCTGCGCGTCGTCGAGCGCAGCGGCGTCGATCGCCGCGGCCGCGGTGTCGTCGGTCACGTGTTCCTGCACCGCCGTCCACAGCCGCTTCAGAAAACGGTAGGCGCCCTCTACCCCGGCATCGGACCAGTCCAGCGACTGCTCCGGCGGCGACGCGAACATGATGAACAGCCTGACCGTATCGGCGCCGTAGCGGTCGATCAGTTCCTGCGGATCGATGGTGTTGCCCTTGGACTTGGACATCTTGCTGCCATCTTTCAGCACCATGCCCTGGGTCAGCAGGCGCTCGAAGGGTTCGCTCGACTCGATCAGGCCCTCGTCGCGCATCAGCTTGTGGTAAAAACGGGCGTACAGCAAGTGCAGGATCGCGTGCTCGATGCCGCCGATGTATAGATCGACGGGCGTCCAGTATGCGGCGCGCGCATCCAGCATCGCCTCGTTCTGATCCGGGCAGGTGAAGCGCTCCTGGTACCACGAAGATTCCATAAAGGTGTCGAAGGTATCGGTCTCGCGCTCGGCCGGCCCGCCGCATTGCGGGCAGCTGGTGTCGATGAACGACTTCATTTTCTTGATCGGCGAGCCGATGCCCTCGAACTCGACATCCTCGGGCAGCACTACCGGCAGGTCTTTTTCGGGCACCGGTAACTGCCCGCAGCTGGCGCAGTTGATGACCGGGATCGGCGCGCCCCAGTAGCGCTGGCGCGATACGCCCCAGTCGCGCAGGCGGTAATTGACCTGGCGGCTGCCCTTGTTGCGGGCCTCCAGCTGCGCCGCGATGCGGCCGAACGCGGCGCCGAAGTCGAGCCCGTCGAGAATGTCGGAATTGCAGCAGCGACCGTCCTTGGTGACAAAGGAACCCTGCTCGAGATCGATCGCCGAGCCGTCCGCGGGTGCGACGACCTGGCGGATCTCGATGCCGTACTTGCGCGCAAATTCCCAGTCGCGCTGATCGTGCGCCGGCACCGACATGATGGCACCGGTACCGTAGCCCATCAGCACAAAATTCGCGATCCAGATGGGAATCCGCTCGCCGTTGACCGGGTTGATCGCATCGATGCCGAGCGCGAGGCCGAGCTTCTCCATCTTCTCCAGCGCGGCCTCGGAAGTATGGGTTTTGCGGCAGGCCTCGACAAACCCGGCAACCTCCGCGTTGTCCGCGGCGGCCGCGAGCGCGAGCGGGTGCTCCGCCGCGATGGCCATGAAAGTGGCCCCGTAGAGCGTGTCCGGGCGCGTCGTGTAAATCATCAGCGAGTCGTGACCCGGGACCTCGAACTCGACTTCCATGCCCTCGGAGCGCCCGATCCAGTTGCGCTGCATGGTCTTGACCTGCTCCGGCCAGTCGACCTTGTCGAGGTCCGCCAGCAGCTCGTCCGCGTAGTCGGTAATCTTCAGGAACCATTGCGCGATTTCGCGGCGCTCGACCTCGGTATCGCA
>JAOTUD010000478.1 GCA_029864065.1 Gammaproteobacteria bacterium
CGCTAAACCGCTTCCTTGACCAGCTCCTGCTTGAGCAATTCGATGCGCGGGCGTGCGTCCTGCGAATTCGGCTTGATCTCGAGCAGCTTCTCGAAGGCGATGATCGCCCGCTGGAAGTCCCGTTGCTGACCCATGATCATGCCCAGGCCCCAGATCGCGCCGAAATGCCGCGGCTCGAGCCTCAGGGTTTCTTCGATATCGGCAAGCGAGCCTTCGAAATCACGCTGGTAGAAACGCACCGTGGCGCGACGGTTCCAGCCTTCGGAAAATTCCGGCAATGTTTCGATAACCTCGGAGTATATCTCTTCTGCGGCGGCAAGCCTGCCGGCACGTACCAGTTCTGCGGCGGCAAGCATCAGTTCATCGACATCCGCCACGCCGCTTTGATACCAGATGTCCCAGATCTCATCCTCGGTTTCGCGCAACACTTCTTCGTCCTGGCTGTTCTGCAGGGTATCGAACAGCGCATCGAGGCGCACATTGGTCTGGTCGCCGTTACCGATCGCCGGAAAGCTCAGTGCCAGGGCTAGCATTAACTGTGATAAAAGTCTTATCGATTTCATGGTTTTCCCTCGTGGCTGGCATCACCGGACAATGCTAACAGCGTTTGGCATCGCGATCTATTCGTGGCGCGAGATTCTGCCGATTGCACGGTCCGGGTCGCAGCAAAATACGGATACGACTCATCGAAACAACTTACGTTTCAGGCAATCAAATAAATTACTCACAAATCAACCCTGCCCGGAGGGCGTCAATCGTGGCCAACAATTACCTGCAGGTTACCCGCCACGGCAAAATTCCCGAAATTGTTTTTAGCAAGCCCCGGGTCAACGCCATTTGTGCCGCATCGAGTCGCGAGCTGGGGCAGGTTTTTGCCGATTTCCGCGACGATCCCGATCTGCGCGTCGCTATATTCACGACCGCGGACGGTCGTTTCTTTTCCGCGGGATGGGACCTCAAGGCTGCCGAGCACGGAGAAGACTATTTGAGCGATCCGGGGATCGGTGGCTGGTGGGGCTTTACTTCGATGACCGACCTGTTGAAGCCGGTGATCGTCGCGGTGCATGGCCACGCCATCGGGGCTGCCTTTGAAATGCTGACACGCGCCGATTTCGTCGTGGCCGCGGATCACGCCGAATTCTGGCTGCCCGAGGTACGCCGCGGAATTCCACCCGAGATCGCGAGTTATATCCTGCCGCGAATTCTGCCTCGCCAGAAAGCCATGGAAATCCTGATGACCGGAAAACACTTCGGCGCGCAGGAGCTGGCGGCCCTTGGCATGATTAACGAGGTGGTGCCGGCCGGCCAGCTGATGGACTGCGCGCGCGCAATTGCCGACGAACTGATCCTTGGCGCGCCGCTCGCGCTGGCCGCCATCAAGGAGGTCGCGCGCGAATCCGAACACATGTCGCTCGAGGAATACTATCAATCCATGCACTCAGGCAGCTGGCCGGTACTCGACAAATGCCTCAACGGCGAGGACTTCAAGGAAGGCATCAGCGCTTTTGCGGCAAAGCGCGAGCCGCACTGGAA
This sequence comes from Gammaproteobacteria bacterium, assembly GCA_029864065.1. Lineage (GTDB taxonomy): Bacteria > Pseudomonadota > Gammaproteobacteria. Next base: position 1,534 of record JAOTUD010000478.1, read on the forward strand.
AGGAAACTAAATGGCGAAATCGGATATAACGCAAAAGCGCAGCAATCTGAATCGATTGCTGCGGCCGCGCCATATCGCCTATATCGGCGGATCGCAGGTCGCCGGCCCGCTGGCCGCGAGCCAGGCCGCCGGATACGACGGCGAGCTATGGGTAGTCAACCCGGTTCGCGATGAAATCGGCGGTCTACAAACATTTGCGACGATCGAGGATTTACCGCAGGCGCCAGACGCCAGCCTGATTGCGCTGTCGCCAGAACGCTCGATCGAAGCCGTTGCCGCGCTGGCCGCGATCGGCGCCGGCGGCGCGGTTTGCATGGCGGCCGGATTTGCCGAACTGGGCGCCTCCGGTGTCAGCCTGCAACAGCAGCTGCAACAGGCCGCCGGCGATGTCGCGATAATCGGGCCCAACTGCATGGGCGTGCTCAATCTCTTCGACGGCGCCGCCGTGTGGGGCGCCGGCGGGCATGTCGAGAATCCGGGCGATCGCGGCGCCGCAATCATTTCGCAAAGCGGCGCCTTTCTCTATGGCATCACCAACGTCGAGCAGGGCTTCCCGCTGGGTTATGCAATCAGCACCGGTAACCAGGCCGTCATCGACATCGCGGACTGTATCGAAGCGTTGCTTGCCGATGACCGCGTCGGCGCGATCGGGATTTATCTCGAAGGGCTCGATGACGGCGCCGCGCTCGGCAGGGCCTGCCGGCATGCGCTCGAAAAAGGCATTCCACTGGTGGCGATGAAAGGCGGCGACACCGCGGCGGCTGAAAGCGTCGCCATCAGTCATACCAGCGCGATGGTGGTGGAAAGCGACCTGTGGCGGGCATTTTCCGAACGCTACGGCGTCGTCGGCGTGTCGACGCCCAAGGCAATGGTCGAATCGCTGAAACTGCTCACTATCGGTGGCGTTGCGCGCGGCAATCGCATAAGCGCCATCACCCATTCGGGCGGGCTCAACAGCCTGATCGTGGCGCAGAGCCCGAACTTCGATCTTGTTTTGAACCAACCGACCGCCACTAACGCCGCCCGCATGCGCACGCAATTGCCCGAAATCGTGGCGATTGCAAACCCGCTCGATCTGAACCTGCCCTGGTCTTCGAAAACCGGCATGTCGCTGCAAGACGGGGAACAGATTGCCAATTGCCTGTGCTGCCTGGCCGACGAAGTCGCTGACCTGGCGGTGATGTTCCTCGATGTGCCGCGGCCGGACGCCATCGGTTCGGACAAGGACTGGTATCCCAGCATGGAAGCGATGGCGGTCGTCGGGCAGTCGCTCGGTATTCCATGCGCGGTCGCCGGTATCCTGCCGGAAGGCCTGGTGCCCGGGTTACGCCGCCACCTGATTGACCTCGGCATCGCGCCGCTACTCGGTTTCAGCGATGCGATGGAAGCTTTGTCGGTCGCCGTTCGCGTCGGTGAAGCGCAGCGCCGCAAGGCGGATAACGAGCGCCCAGGCGATCTGCTCACCGCCTACCGGGACGACGCGTCGGCAGCGCCAGCGATGATGCTCGACGAGCCCGCATCGAAAACGGCGTTGATCCGGTACGGTTTGAAAGCTCCCGAGTTTCGCGTGACCGGGCCCGCGCAGGCGGCAGCCGCGGCGCAGCAAATCGGGTTCCCGGTGGCGCTCAAGCTGATCAGCGATGAAATATCGCACAAGGCGAAAATGGGCGGTGTGCGGCTCG
>JAOTUD010000479.1 GCA_029864065.1 Gammaproteobacteria bacterium
AAGGGCCGAAATCAATGCCTTGTAGTTGCTATTGGAATGCGCAAATTCATCGGCCTCGAATTCGTGCTTGCGCGATAGCGCCGAGAATAGCGGGCTGATGAAGTAGGTAAAAACTGGCATCACCATCATGAACAGGATCAAGGCGGCATGCGTGGAGGCCGTGTCTACTTCCAGCGAGGAGTAAAACCAGTCAGAACCCATCAGCCAGGCCAGCAGCGCAAACCCGGCCAGCGACATGGCGCTTGATAGCAGTAGCGATTTTTTTATGTGGTTGCGTTTGAAATGTCCAAGTTCATGCGCCAGAACCGCCTCGACTTCGTCCTCCGACAGGGTTTCCAGCAGGGTGTCGTAAAAGACGATGCGCTTGTTTCTGCCGAAGCCGGTGAAATAGGCATTGCCATGCGACGAGCGTTTTGAACCATCGACGACGAATACGCCCTGGCTCTGAAAGCCGCAACGCGCGAGCAGGTCGTCGATGCGCGCACGCAGGTTCGTGTCCTGCAAGGGGCTGAACTTGTTGAAAAGTGGGGCGATAAATGTCGGGTATGCCCAGATCATGACGAGACTGAAACCCGTCCACAGCAGCCATGCGTATATCCACCAGAGGTCGCCGGCCCGATTCATTAACCACAGGATCGCCGCCAGCAGGGGAGCGCCGAGCAGCAGCACCAGCAGCGCGGTTTTGACCAGGTCCAGCAGCCAGGTTTTCAGGGTAGTCTTGTTAAAGCCGAAGCGCTCCTCGATAACAAAGGTCTGGTACAGCGAGAACGGCAGGCCGAGAATGGCCGATATCAGGGTCAACGATAAGATCACCGCAATCCCCGTGACCAGGCCAGGGTATTCGAAACCCAGCCACCATTGATCGATCGCGTTGATCCCGCCGCCGATGGTCCAGATCAGCAGCCACAGCGTTTCCCACCCCAGCGTAAGGCGCCCGAAACGCAGCCTGGTGCAACTGTAATCGGCTGCACGGTGATGATCCTGCAGCGAGATCTTGTCGGCGAAGGCCTCGGGAACTTCAGCGTAATGCGCGCTGATATGGTTGATCTGGCGCTGGCTCAGCCAGAGACGGACCAGCACCGAGGCGGCGACAAAACTCAGGAATATCGTCGTGAATAATTGCATTGATCTACGGGCATTGAAAAACTTGCTATAGTTTAGCGCATATTGCGCTCATATAAAGCCTGGAGAACCTGATGGCAATGGCAGACACCAATCTGATCTGGATCGACCTTGAAATGACCGGACTGGATACGCAACGGGACCAGATTATCGAGATCGCAACGGTGGTTACCGACGCAAACCTGGCGGTGATCGCCCAGGGGCCGGTGATTGCGATACATCAGCCGGAATCGATTCTACAGGCGATGGACGCATGGAATACCAGTCATCACCGCGACTCGGGACTCACCAACCGGGTGGGCCAGAGTAATACCAGCGCCGCGGCTGCGGAACAGGAGACACTCGAGTTTTTACGCCGCCATGTGCCGCCGGGCAAGTCACCGATGTGCGGCAACAGCATTTGCCAGGATCGCCGTTTCATGGCGCGCCTGATGCCGAAACTGGAAGCTTTTTTTCATTACCGCAACCTCGATGTCAGCACGCTCAAGGAACTCGCCAGGCTGTGGAAGCCAGACCTGATTGCCGGGTTCAGCAAGAAAGGGGCGCATCTGGCGCTCGATGACATCCTGGAATCGATCGACGAACTCAAGTATTACCGCGAGCACTTCATTCGCTGCTAGCATCCGTCAGGGACCGGCGTCATCCTTTGATAGCCTTTATCATGGATTTCGAAAAACATCGCGAGTAGCGGCCAGAAGGGCAACGCGCGATGATCGATGCGCCGTAACGCGTCGAGAAAAGCGAGCCATCCAACTGCAATAGCATCGTATCTACGCCGCGTGAAATCAAGGCGGCCTGCGGGCGGGAAACCGGTTCGCAAATTCGCCGCCCGGCTTTAAAGATTCGCGATATACGGCCGATCAATAAGAGCGACAGAGTTTTTCAGCTGAACAGGGTTTATGGATCTTGCCTCTCTAATCGGTATCATTTCCGGGATTGGATTGATCGTATCCGCGATTATCCTCGGCGGAGACGTACATCATTTTCTGAACTTACCCGGAATCATGATCGTCATGGGCGGCACCATGGCGGCGACCCTGCTGACGTTTCAGTTCAGGGATGTGGTGACCGCATTCAAGAGCGCCTACTTCGTTTTTTCGTCGCCGAAACAGGACTCGCAGGAGTTGATCAATACCATGATCAAGCTCGGCACCATCAGTCGCCGCAAGGGCTTGTTGAGCCTGATGGACGTTAAAACCAATTCACCGTTTCTGAAGCGAGTGTGTACCTTGATCGCGGATGCCGCCGACGAGGACACCCTGCGCTCGGCGATGCGCACCGAGATCGAATCGATGCAGATGCGCCATTACATCGTGCAGGACGTGTTTCGCAAGATGGCGATGTACGCGCCATCCTTCGGCATGCTGGGCACCCTGATCGGCCTGATACAGATGCTGTCGATGCTGGCGAGCCCCGATAGTCTCGGACCGGCGATGGCAATAGCGCTGCTTACGACTTTTTACGGAACACTTTTATCGACCTCGATCTTTCTCCCCATCGCTGGAAAGCTGCGCTCCCGAACGCTGCTCGAGGTGATGAATTTCGAAATCATCTTCCAGGGAGCGGTCAGCATACTGCAGGACAATAACCCGCTTTCGGTTTACGAAAAACTGTCCTCGTTCGTACCGGCGAAGAAGCGCAAGCCGATGCAGAAATTGAAGGAGCGCAGCTGATGTCGGCTCGGTCCCTGAGCGACATGTTTGAAGACGAGGAGGGCGGAAGCGCCTGGGTGGTTACCTTTGCGGACATGATGACCCTGATCCTGGTGTTTTTCATTCTGCTTTATACGCTTGCCGACTTCGAGGACGAGGCCTACAGGGAATTGATCGAAACGGTGCAGGTCATCGATGGCGACGGTAACCAGGTCAGCGTGATTGACTTCGCGGCGCGCAAGGGCAGGAATCCCGAACCGCTCAAAGCCGTCGATGACCTGCTCGGAATGAACCCCGGCGCGGTGCCGATCGACAGCCTGAAACCGGCACTGGTCTCTGAAATGGAAAGCATGATCGATAATACCGACCTGGTGGATAGCGTTCGTCTCGCTTTTAACGGAGACCAGATTAACCTGCAGATCGACGGTCGCTACCTG
>JAOTUD010000026.1 GCA_029864065.1 Gammaproteobacteria bacterium
AGCATTTTCTCGGTGTAGGTGAAGTCGGCGATGACGCCGTCTTTCATCGGCCGCTTGGCGGTGATGTTTTCCGGAGTACGGCCCAGCATTTTCTTCGCGTCGGTGCCTACCGCCTCTATCGACTTGGGCCCGCCGGGTCCACGATCCTGTCGAATCGCGACCACCGAGGGTTCATTGAGGACGATTCCCTGGCCGCGGGAATAAATGAGGGTATTGGCTGTACCCAGGTCGATCGAAAGATCGTTGGATAGCAGGCCGCGAATAGCTCCAAACATGCTGTGTGTTTAACCCGTCGTGTGTTTTGTGATGTGCGCTGGCACGAAAATTCCCGCAGTTGAGATAGTATAGCGCAGAACGATCGTAACTATAGCTACGGCAAGTGATTTTCACAAGGTGAAATACCTTAAAAATCAGTCTTTTGCTTATACAAGCGGTGAAATTGTGGTAAGTTTGCGGGCTTTTCCATGGCGCTTTAGAAATTTCCTGAAATGACCCTCAAATCCGACGACATTCGCAATATCGCACACCTCGCCCGGCTGCACATCGATGAAGACGCAATCGATCGCTACGCGGCCGATTTATCCAGCATTCTGGCGCTCGTCGACGAGATGAACCAGGTCGACTGCAGCGGCGTGGCGCCGCTGTCGAATCCGCTCGATGCAACCCAGCGCCTGCGCGACGATGTCGTCACCGAGGAAAACCAGCGCGATAAATTTCAGAGCATCGCACCGGATGTCGAACAGGGTTTTTACCGGGTTCCGCAGGTAATCGAGTAATGAGCCTGGGTGTCAACGAAATTCGACGCGGGCTCGCCAAGGGCAAGTTTTCCAGCGTCGAAATTACCCGGGACTACCTCGCGCGTATCGCGCGTTATAACCCGACGCTGAATTGCTTTATCAGCGTTACCGACGAAATTGCCCTCGCGCAGGCGCGTGCGGCCGACGCCGCGCTCGCGAAAGGCAACGCCGGCACGCTCACCGGGGTGCCGCTGGCGCACAAGGACCTGTTCTGCACCGACGGTGTCAGAACCTCCTGCGCCTCGCGCATACTCGACAATTTCATCGCGCCTTACGACGCCACCGTAGTTGCAAACTTCAAGCGCGACGGCGCGGTGATGCTCGGCAAAACCAATATGGACGAGTTCGCGATGGGCTCGTCCAATGAAAACTCCTACTATGGCAGCGTCGCCAATCCGTGGAATACCGGACACGTGCCCGGCGGATCGTCGGGTGGCTCCGCGGCCGCGGTGGCGGCGGGCCTCGCGCCGGGCGCAACCGGCACCGATACCGGCGGATCGATCAGGCAGCCGGCGGCGCTGTGCGGCGTTACCGGAATCAAGCCCACCTACGGACGGGTGTCGCGCTACGGCATGATTGCCTATGGTTCCAGCCTGGACCAGGGCGGCCCGTTCGCGCGCAGCGCCGAGGATTGCGCGCTGCTGCTGCAAACCATGTCGGGTTTCGATGCGCGCGATTCGACCTCGTCCGAGCAGGCGGTTCCCGACTTCGGCGCCGCGCTGGGCCGGGGCATCGACGGACTCCGGATCGGTTTGCCGAAAGAGTACTTCGCCGATGGCCTCGACGGCCGTATCGCGGCCGTGATCGAGACCGCGATCGGCGAATTGCGCAGGCTCGGAGCCGATATCCGGGATATCTCGCTACCTAACACGCGTTTGTCGATACCGACTTACTACGTCGTCGCGATGGCGGAATGCTCCTCCAACCTGGCGCGCTTCGATGGCGTGCGTTTCGGCTATCGTTGCGAAAACCCCGTAGACCTCGAGGACCTGTACAAGCGCTCCCGCGGCGAAGGCTTTGGCGCCGAGGTCAAACGGCGCATCATGATCGGCACCTATGCGCTTTCCGCCGGCTACTACGACGCCTATTACCTGAAGGCGCAGCAGTTACGGCGCATGATCAAGGACGATTTCCAGCAGGCTTTCACGGACGTCGACCTGATCCTGGGCCCGACCACGCCCGAGGTCGCCTTCAGGATCGGCGCCAAGACAGACGACCCGGTCAGCATGTACCTGCAGGATATCTACACGATCTCGCTGAACCTGGCCGGGCTGCCGGGCATGTCGCTGCCGGTCGGTTTCGTCGACGGGTTGCCGGTCGGCATGCAGCTGATCGGCAACTACTTCGACGAGGCCGGGTTGCTCAACGCCGCGCACAGTTATCAACAGGTTACCGACTGGCACCTGCAGGCGCCGGAACTCGAAGCATGAGCGACTGGGAAAGCGTCATCGGACTCGAGATTCACGCCCAGCTTGCCACGCGCAGCAAGATATTCTCGGGCGCGTCGACCGCGTTCGGCGCCGAACCCAATACCCAGGCCTGCGCGGTCGATCTCGGTATGCCGGGCGTGCTGCCGGTGCTTAACCGCGAGGCGGTCAACATGGCGATCCGCTTCGGGGTCGCGATCGACGCCGAGATCGATCACCACTCGGTATTCGCGCGCAAGAATTATTTTTATCCCGACCTGCCGAAGGGTTACCAGATTTCGCAGTACGAGTTGCCCATCGTCGGCAAGGGGCACGTCTTCATCAGCCCGTCCGAGGGCGAGCACCTGGAAATCGGTATTACCCGCGCGCATCTCGAGGAAGACGCCGGCAAGTCGATACACGACCTGTTCCCCGAGCAGACCGGCATCGACCTGAATCGGGCCGGCACGCCGTTGCTCGAGATCGTCTCGGAGCCCGATATGCGCAGCGCGAAACAGGCCGTCGCGTACGCGCGCAAGATACATTCACTGGTGCGTTACCTCGAAATCTGCGACGGCAACATGCAGGAAGGCTCGTTTCGCTGCGACGCCAACGTGTCGGTCAGGCGCAAGGGCGAGCAAAAGCTCGGCACGCGGGCGGAGCTCAAAAACATCAACTCGTTTCGCTTTCTCGAGCGCGCGATCAATTTCGAGATCGAGCGCCAGATCAACCTGAACGAGGATGGCGCAAGCGTGGTGCAGGAAACCAGGCTGTACGACGCCGAGCGCGACGAAACCCGCTCGATGCGCAGCAAGGAAGAAGCCAACGACTATCGCTACTTCCCGGACCCGGACCTGCTGCCAGTAGTCATCACCGACGCCGACATAGCGCGCATCCGCGATGCCCTGCCCGAGCTGCCCGAACAGAAGAAGCAGCGCTACATCAACGATCTCGGGCTGTCCGACTACAACGCGGAACTGTTGACCGCGAACCGCGAAACCGCGGCCTATTTCGAAGATGCGCTCGGCGACGCGCCCGATCAGTGCGCACAACTCGCCAACTGGATCCTCGGCGACCTCGCCGGCGCGTTGAACAGGGCAGGCCTAGAAATTACCGCGGCGCCGATAACGCCGACGATGCTCGCGCAGTTGATGCAGCGCATTTCCGACAACACGATTTCGGGTAAGATCGCGAAAGAAGTATTCGAAGCCATGTGGCAGGGTGAGGGCGCCGCCGACGACATTATCGAGGCGCGCGGGCTCAAGCAGATTACCGACAGCGGCGCGATCGAAGCGCTGATCGACGCGGTGATCGCCGCTAACCCTGGCCAGGTCGAGCAGTTCAGGGCCGGCAAGGAAAAAGTGCTCGGCTTTTTCGTCGGCCAGGTCATGAAGCAGTCGCAAGGCAAGGCAAATCCCGGGCAGGTGAATCAGGTATTGCGTGACAAGCTGAAACCCTGACGATGTTGACGATCAAACGCACCTGTAGCAACAGGATCATTACGCGGGCTCTCGAGTCGGAGGGCCGGCCGCTGCTGGCGTTGCTGATGCCTGGTGCCGAGGATTGCGAAATCTGCGCTGGACGGGATCAGCTCCAGGCCGGGCTCGCTGCCAATCCAGAAGCAATGATCGTTTACAATCAGCAGGCCGACGCGATCGCGCAGGTTGAATCTCTAGCCGTGCCGCCCGAGCAGGTTTTTATCGAGGTAAGGCAGGACACCAAGGGCGTTTTGGGCCTCGAGGCCTACCATAAAAAGGGCCATCAGCCAGAAGCGCTGGAATTGTTTCACGAGTAATCGGGCGAGGGCCCGCGCCTTCACCCACGGAACCGGACGCGATGTCAAAAGTACTACTCATCACCGGGGCAAGCCGCGGCATAGGCGCGGAAACCGCACGCCTCGCGGCGGCCCGGGGTTATTCACTCTGTCTTAACTATCTACATAGCGAGCAGGCCGCTAACGAACTGCTCGAATCGCTGCTCGCGGGTGGCCACCAGGCGATTCTGTTCCAGGCCAATGTCAGCGACGAAGCGGAAGTGGAGGCGATGTACCGGGCCATCGATGACGAGTTCGGCCGCCTCGACGGACTGGTTAACAATGCCGGCATACTCGAGCAGCAAAGTGACCTGGTGGACATGACGCCGGAACGCTGGCGGCGCATTCTCGATATCAACGTCGTCGGCAGCTTCCTGTGCGCGCGCGAGGCGATAAAACGCATGTCGCCGAGGACCGGCGGCGAAGGCGGATCGATCGTCAACGTTTCGTCGCGCGCTGCCGATCTCGGTGGGCCCCATGAATACGTCGATTATGCCGCGGCCAAGGGCGCGATCGACTCGATGACCATCGGCCTGGCCAGGGAACTGGGCGACCAGGGGATACGCGTCAACGCGGTCAAGCCCGGCCTGATTTATACCGATATCCATGCCGCCGCCGGCGAAGCCGGTCGGGTCGACCGGCTCAAATCGGGCGTGCCGATGCAGCGCGGGGGATATCCCGCAGAAGTCGCCGAGGCGATCCTGTGGCTGTTATCCGACGCCTCGGGCTATACCACTGGTGCATTTATCGACGTCTCTGGGGGCCGTTAACCCATGGCGCCGCGGCACAATCTGGCCTCGATCCCGTTATTGTCGCTCGACGCGGTCGCCTTCGACAGCGAAACCACCGGGCTCGACACCCGCCGGGCGCGCATGATTCAACTGGGCGCGGTGCGCATCGTGCACGGCGAGGTCGACGAATCGAGAAGTTTCCAGCAATTGATCAACCCTGGCGTGCCGATTCCGGCCGAAAGCCAGGCGATCCACGGTATCAGCGATGCCGACGTCGCCGCCGCCAAGGGCTTTGTCGACGTGGTGCAGGCCTTCGACGAATGGCGCGGCAATTCGGTGTTAATCGGATACGCCGCCGGTTACGACCTGGCGATGCTCAAGCGCGAACGCGAGCTGGCCGGGCTCGACTGGATCCCGCCGCGCTGCCTCGACGTGCGTTTCCTGGTCAACCTGCTGGCGCCCAACCTGCCCGATTTCTCGCTGGATACGATCGCCGGCTGGACCCATGTCGAAGTTCACGATCGCCACAGCGCGCTCGGCGATGCCATTACGACCGCGGCGGTATTCGTCGCGCTGATCCCGCGCCTGCGCGAGGCCGGGATTCGCACCCTGGCCGAGCTCGAGCGCGCCTGCGAACGCTTCAGCGAGACCAGTACCCGTGAGACGCAGATTGGCTGGCTCGACGTGCACGAGGCGCGCAAGATGCGCGCGGTGCTGGGCCGCATCGACAGCTTCCCTTACCGGCATCGGTTGCGCGACCTGATGAAAAGCCCACCCCTGATGATAGACCCCGATATCAGCCTGCGCCAGGCGCTGGCGAAAATGATCGACAACGAGGTCAGTTCGCTTTTCGTCAGTCCTGGCCAGGCGGGAGCTTCTACCGGGATCGTCACCGAACGTGATCTGCTGCGCCAGTTTCGCCGTCACGGTGACGCGGCTTTCGCGAAACCGGTGCGCGAGGTTGCCGTCGTCCCGCTACAAAGCCTCTCTGCAGATGCCTTCGTATATCGCGCGATTGCACGCATGCAACGTATGCACATCCGCCACCTCGGCGTTCACGACCACGATGGAAAAATCATCGGCGCGCTGTCCGCGCGGGACTTGTTGCGCCAGCGCGCCGACGACGCGGTCCTGCTCGGCGATAATATCGACGCCGCCGAGAGCGCGGGGCAGATGGCCGCCGTATGGGGCAATATCGCGCTGGTGGCGAAAAGCCTGGCGGCCGAGGAGGTCGACGCGCGCGACGTGGCCGCGGTGATATCACGTGAGTTGTGCGCGCTGACCCGGCAGGCATGCAAGCTCGCCGAAAGGCAAATGCCCACGTCACCGCCCTGCCCCTCCGCGATGCTCGTGCTCGGCTCCGGCGGTCGCGGCGAAAGCCTGCTCGCAATGGACCAGGACAATGCGATTGTTTTCGCCAGTGGCGAACCGGGCGGGCCCGAGGACGAATGGTTTGCAGAGCTCGGGCGGCGCGTGTCCGACATACTCGATGCCACCGGCGTGCCATACTGCAAGGGCAAAGTCATGGCCAGTAATCCGGACTGGCGCCTGTCGGTCAAACGCTGGAAGAAACTGGTGGAAACCTGGATCAAACGCCAGGCGCCAGAGGATATCCTCAATTGCGATATTTTCTTCGACGCCGTGGCGGTGCATGGCGATTTCGCGCTCGCCAACCAGGTTCTCGACCATGCTTTCAAAATCGGCGGCGAATCAAGCCTGTTCATCAAGCTGATGTCGATCAACGCCTGCAAGAACTCGCCGCCGCTCGGGCTTTTTGGCCGCTTCAAGCTTGATCACGGCCGCATGGACCTGAAAATGGGCGGCATCATGCCGCTGTTTTCGACCGCGCGTACGCTCGCCATCAAGCACGGGATTCACGCGCGCTCGACGCCCGGGCGTTTCAACGAATTGAGCACCCGAATCGACAACATGCAAAAGACGATCGAAAACCTGAGCGTGGCGCACCGCATCATCTTCAATGTCATTCTCGAGCAGCAGTTGATCGACCTCGAGGCGGGTATTCCATTGTCGAACCGCGTCGCGCCGGCAAGCCTCGGCTCCGCGTCGCGGGATCAGTTGAAATGGGCGCTCGAACAGGTGCCCAACGTATCCAACCTGCTCGGTGATCCGCTGTCTCGAGGATAGTTTTGGGTCAGATCAAAAAACCGGCGCGCCTGAACCGAACAAGATACCCGCTTGTAAGGGGATGACGGTGAGCGGCGGTACGGCGCAAGGTCCCGGATAAGTGCTTCGCACTTTCCGGGATGACGCCTTACGGCGTCACTTGCGCGGGGATGACGTCCGGATACCACGCCGGGAACTCATTTCTGGGGTAAGGGTAACGGTGCCTTGCGTCCGGTGAGGACGATATAGTTGCCGAGCAGCACCAGCGCGAACCCGAATATCGCGCGCAGCGTCCACTGGTAATCCTCGAACAGCGTCGACAGGCCAAGCGCGATAACCGGGAACAGCACCGCGGCGTAGGCCGCGCGGTCGGCGCCGATGCGCCCGACCAGGGTCAGGTAGGATCCGAACGCGAGTATCGATCCGAACACGGACAGGTATATAAGCGAAACGCTGTATGCCGGCGCGGGATCGTAGTTGAATGGCGCCTCGCTGAAGAACGCATAAACCGCCATGATCATCGCGCCGTAAGCCATGCCCCAGGCGTTGGTTTGTATGACCGGCAACTGCTGCTTCTGGTTGCGCGCGGAAATAATGTTGCCCGTCGACGCGAAATAGGTGGCCAGGATGCACATCCAGAGCCCGCGCAAGGTGTCGGCATTATTGTCGACCGCGCTGACTTCCGACCAGAATATCGCGACGATCCCGGCGATGCCGAAAGCGGCACCGGCGACGACGCGGCGGCTGACGCCGATGCGCATGAAGATCGCGCCGTTGATAATATTCATCAGGATTACGGTAGAAAATATCAGCGCGACGATACCCGAGGTCAACAGCCCGGTCGCCCAGTAAAACACCAGGTAATTACTCGAAAACAGGAACAGGCCCTGCAGCGCGATAAAGCCATGCTCGCGCGGCGAGTACCTGAGGTTGCGCCGCGACAGCACGCAAAACAGCAGCAGGATCGCCGCGGCCAGCGCGAAGCGGTATACCAGCGATACCTCGGCGGCGACCACGCCGAGCTGAAACTTGATCGCATACCAGGTCGAACCCCAGATCAACACCGAGGCCAGGTAAAGGCTGGCGGAATGGGTGAGCATTATCGTAGGCGTCAATCTACCAGCGCCGCCATCCAGCAGTCGCCGAGTAATTGCAACAGGTTCCTGTAATCGAACAACAACGATTCTTCCATTTGCTCATCCGGGCCGCAATAGAGATGCAACAATTGCAGGCTCTGACGATAGTCGAGGTTACCGGCATTGCACAGGGTTGCAAGATCCCAGTAAGGCGACGCCATCGCCGAAAACTCCCAGTCGATCAGCCAGACCCTGTCCGCTTCGAGCAAGAGGTTTGCCAGCACCAGGTCGTTATGCGAAGGGACATACTCGTAATCCCTGTCCTCGAGCTGCGGGATTAACAGCCGCGCGGCCTGCAGTCGCTCGCGATACTTCGCCTGCAGCGGCAGCGGCAGCATCGAGTAATAACGCGTCAATAGTTCAGCCAGATCGACGCGCCCGCGGAAGTCGGCGCCGCTGCGATGCAATTTTCTAACCGGCGCCACGATCGCCTGCAGGATTGCCGGATCCAGCAAGTCGGAGCGCCGCAGGTTGCGGCTCGCCCCGAGCGTAGGCGTCAGCGAAAGACCCGACGAATCGAGCCACGCCGGGCGCGGCGCTATACCGAGCCCGCAGGCAAGCGCCTGGTTGTTCGCCTCGGCTGCGCGGTCGATAAAGCGGTTGGTTTCGGGCCGCGGCACCCGCAGCACCCAGTCATGCCCACGGTTGTGAAGCCGGAAATTGCGATTGGTGTACCCGGGCAGGGTCGTGATCGTAAAATCCGACGGAACCAGGCCCTCGAGCATTGGGATTCGGGCGAAAAGCAGGTGCAAATCGGTACCGGTCACATCGACCCCAGGTAATCGCGGACTTCGGGTATTTGCGATTGCTCGAGCAGTTCGTTGGTCGACTGCAGCACCGCGATTCTGCCGCCGCTGACGAAGGCGCAGCGCCGCGATGCGATCAATGCATCGCGCGGTTGATGGCTGACCAGCAACGCCACCATGTTATTTTCATGCACGAGATTCTTCACCAGGCCGATCATTTCCGCACGCTGCGCCGGGCCGAGCGCGGCGAAAGCCTCGTCGAGCAGCAATACCTTGCGCCGGCGCACCAGCACCCTGGCAAGCGCGGCGCGCTGGCGCTGGCCGCCGGATAATTCGCCGGGTTTGCGACGCTGTAATTCGCTTAAACCGAGCCGCTCGAAGGCGTCTGCGACGGCGCCCGCCTGTGATCGGGTCAGACGCAACGACGGGTCTATGCCGAGCGCGACATTGGTATACAGGTCGAGGTGTGGAAACAGGTTGTGCTGCTGGAATACGATCGACACCGGGCGTTCCGGCGCCGGCAGGGTCAGGATATCCAGGCCGTCCAGCAGAACCTGGCCGGAAACGGGCGTCAGAAACCCGGCCACCAGGTTCAACAGGGTCGATTTGCCCGAGCCGCTGGGCCCTATCAGGCTCAACACTTCACCCACATTCACGTCGAGGTCAAAGCACAGGGTCGATCCCGGGGTACCGGGGTAAGCGTATTTCAGCTGCGTGATTTCAAGCATCGAAGCGTCCACCAATGCCACGCTCCAGCAGCCAGAATACGCTCAGGCAAAGCAGCAACAGCAAGATCGCGGTGACCGTCGCGCTGGGAATCAGGTAAGCGCCCAGTTGCTGGTAGATCAGCAGCGTCAAAGTCGCGGTAGCGGGGGTTCCGAATAAGGCGATGACGCCGAGGTCTCCCATCGCAAGCGCCGCGGCCAGCGCCGTGGCGAGTCCCAGCGGCCGGCGCAGCAACGGCCACTCGACGTAGCGAAAGCGGTTCCAGCCCTCGAGCGCGAGACTCTGGCACAGCAAATGATAGCGCGCATGGTTTTGACGCATGGCCGGGCCCAGACTGCGGATCACGAACGGCAGGCCCATCAGCGCATTGATGGTGATGACGATCGGGTATATCCAGGTGAATACGTCGACATGCGCAGACAATAACACGAAGGTGCCGGTACCGATCACCAGCGGCGGAACCACGTATATGATCGACCCGGCCAGGTCGACCACGCGCGCCCTGCCGGGCTGCCCGGCGAGCGCCAGGCTTGCGCTGTAGCGCAGTAAAAACCAGCCGGCGACAACCGCTAACGACGCGGCCGTCAGGCCGATGAACAACGTGTTGGCGACCGATTGCCACAACGCAACGCTGCCGAGTACCGCCAGCACCGGCCCCGTCAGCGCATCGACCAGCATCGATATCATGGGCGTGGCGACGAATAGCGTCGCCAGCAGGATCAGCACCAGGTTTGCTGGTTTATGCCCGCGGCAGTCGTCATGCGTGACCGGGTCGATGCTGATTTCTACCTCGGGCAGGCGCTGCATTCTGAAGGTCAGCGTTGCCACGAGCACGCATAGCGCGAGCTGCAACAGCGCCAGCACCACCGCGCGCACCGGGTCGAAGTCGAAGCGCAACGACTGGTAGATAGCAACCTCGAGGGTAGTACTTCGTGGACCACCGCCAAGCGTCAGTACCACCGCGAAACTGGTCAGGCACAGCATGAAAATCAGCAGCACCACGCCCGGCAATCCCTCGCGCAAGGCAGGCCACTCGAGGAAACGCCAGCGCTGCCATGCATTCATGCCGAGCTGCTCGGCAAGCTGCCAGTGACTTTGCGGGATGGTTTGCCACAGGGGCAGCAACAGCCTAACCGCGAGCGGCAGGTTGAAAAACGCGTGAGCCAGCAGGATACCGTTGAGTCCGTACAGGGATCTGCCGAGCGGTATCCAGCCGTCGCTGCCGTAAACCGACACTATGCCCATAACCGCGACCACCGCCGGCACCACCAGCGGCAATGCAAACAGTCGCAGCAAGAAGGCGCGCAACGCAAAGGACGGCTGCAGCGCGAAAGCGCGTGCGACCAGGATTGCCGGCAACACGCTGCAAAGCGTCGACAGCAGCGCCTGCCACAGGCTGAAAGACAGTACGCGCCGAATGTAGGCGCTTTGCCAGAACTGCAGATCGTCGGGCTGGTAGCCCGGCAAGCCGCCGAGATTGACCAGCCCCACCAGCGGCGCCACGACGAGAATTGCGAGCAGGACGAGAACGAGGCCCGCCGGAAGCGCACGCGAGTTCAACGGCTTTCGTCGCCTAACGCGACATGACCTCGAGCCATTCGTCCACCCATATTTTTCGATGTTTCGCAACCTGTTCGTCGTCAAACAGCAGCGTCACGCCGGGGTCGATCAATTGCGTAAACTCGGGCGGCAGGCTCGCACTTGGCAGCGCCGCCGGGTACATCCAGTTTGTCGTCGGAATAATACGCTGAAAATCCTCGCCGAGCATGAACTCGAGAAATTCGCGCGCCAGCTTTTTTTGCCGGCTGCCGTGCAACATGCCGGCCACCTCGATTTGCTGGTAATGACCCTCGCTGAAGGGCGCCGCGGCGAAGCGATCGTCCTGTTCGGCGATCAAGTGATAAGCCGGCGACGTGGTATAGCTCAGAACCATATCGGCCTCGTTCTTCAGGAAAAGACCATAGGCTTCGCTCCAGCCCTTGCTTACCGTGACGATGCGCGGCGACAGGCGCGCCCAGGCATCGCTGGCACGATCGCCGTATACCTTCCTGATCCATAGCAACAGGCCGAGTCCGGGCGTGGAGGTGCGCGGATCCTGGATCAGGATGGTTGGCCCCTGCTCGTCCTCGACGAGCTGGCGCAGGCTCTGCGGCGGGACCGCGAGCCGTTCCCTGTTGTAGACGAAAGCAAAGTAGCCATAGTCGTAGGGCAGGAAAAGTTCGTCGTTCCACGGCCGCGGCAGCGACGAGGACTCGAGTTTCAAGCCGTGCGCCTCGAACAGACCTGTGGCGCGGGCCTCGGCGGTCAGGCTGGTATCGATGCCGAGCAGGATATCGGCGCGCGTATTCTCGCCCTCCAGCCGGAGGCGGTTTAACATCGCAACTCCGTCTTCCAGCCCGATCAGGTCGAGTTTGCAGCCACACTGCGCCTCGAATGCCTTTTTAACCTGGGGTCCCGGCCCCCATTCGCTGGTAAACGAGTCATAGGTGTAGACCGTCAGCGTGGGTATCGCGGCCTGTGAATTTGCCGCTAACAGCAGTGCCGCCAGCGTGCCGGTGCAAAAACGCAGTAGAAAATACATGGCATCTCCATCGGTATGGATTCTAAAAAACGGAGAGATGGGGAATAGCCTGGATTCGCTCACATCCCTACGCCAGTGCTAACTGGATCAGGTTCATCGGGTTGACGCTGGTCAGGCGTCTCTCAGCTTCCGTGAGCACCCCGTTGAGGAAGGGTGACTATATTACCAGCGCGTTTGGCTTGCAAGTTTAGGGGACACAATACTTAATTCGGAGTTAAGTATTGTGTCCCAGGAACTGTGGGATCCCCGCTGCGCGAGGATGACGGCTTCGCCGTCACTTTTTGTATTCGATGCCAGGGATCAGTTCTTCGAAAATTTTGTAATCGGTTTCCGACATGCCGAGCGAGCGGTAGGTTTGTTGCGCGTTGCCATTTTCCCGCTCGACATACAGCCTGAACCCGCAGACATCGGGTTGCTGCTCGGCAAGTTCCTTGACGCGCTCGTAAAGGACGCGATAAAGACCCTGGCGGCGATACTGTGGTCGCACGTAGACACTTTGAATCCACCAGAACATGCCGTTACGCCAATCGCTCCATTCCGTGGTTACCATCAGCGATGCCTGGATTCCGTTGTCGAGTTCGATGACGAGGTAAAAACCCATTTGCGGATTCTCGATCATGGCCTTGACGCCAGCACCGATCACCTCGGGAATCAGCTCGACGCCCTCGGTCTCGCGTGCCATGTTGATGTTGAATTCGGTAAGCTCGGCCGCGTCCTGCAATAGTGCCTGGCGGATAATCATAAACTACGACCCCTTATTATTGACGGCGCAATGCCTTGCGTGCTTCTTTTTTTGCTGCCTTTTCTGCCTGGATAAGTGCGGCCCGTTCGCTTTCTGCGGCGAAGCTTT
>JAOTUD010000027.1 GCA_029864065.1 Gammaproteobacteria bacterium
GGTCAAGAAGCACGCGCTCGAGAATGGCGACAATATTACGCTGGGTAAATATCAGATTACTTATCAGAATAATTCCGGTGGCGGCGAGCAGGATTTCGAGCAAACCATGATTATCCGCCCGGGTGAAGCCGGCATGCCCGAGGAGGCTGGCGGCAGGGAAATTGACAAGTCGGTGCAGAAAATATCGGCAGCAATCGCATCCGAAGCCGCCACCACCGCCGCTTCCCCGATGGCAAACAAGGAAGCCTGCCTGCAACTGCTCAGCGGCGCGAATGCCGGCAAGGAACTGGTACTGACCAAGGCATTGACCACGATTGGTCAACCCGGCGTGCAGGTAGCCGCAATTACCCGTCGACCTCAGGGATTCTTTCTGATACACGTCGATGGAGGGCCGAGCAATAACGTACCCAAGGTTGGGGGCTCACCGATTGGATCCAACGCTCACGAATTAAAAAGCCACGACATCATCGAAGTCGCTGGCGTAAAAATGGAATTTTACCTCAAGTAAAAAATTCAAAAACTGCTCGTCCGAACTAATCCCGGGAGCATAAATGCAATTACAGCGCATGGTCAGGCTGGCACTTAGCGGCGTCATCCTGCTGGTTCTTCTGGTCGACACTTCCGGGCTGTATAAATATCCGTTTATCAAGCAACTGGAAAACTGGACTTACGATGCGCGGCTCAATTTTACCCGCCTCGATACGATCGATGATCGCATTGTTATCGTCGATATCGACGAGACCTCGCTCGCCGAAGTCGGACGCTGGCCATGGGGACGCGACAAACTAGCCACTATCGTCAACAATTTATTCAACCTGTACGAGGTCGACACCGTTGGTTTCGATATCGTATTCGCCGAAAAAGACCAGAGCTCCGGGCTGGAAAAATTCGATCAACTTGCGCGCGACACGCTGAGGAACAACACCGAGTACCTGCAGGCGCTGCAGGAAATTCGCCCCAGCCTGATGCATGACGAAATATTTGCCGACAGCCTGATCGGCAAAAATATCGTCCTCGGATATTATTTCAAAACCAATCTGCAGGAAGACGAAACCGGGGTTACCGGATTGCTGCCGCCGGCGCTTACCAAAATGGATGTGCAATGGAGCGAGCGCCTGCCTATCAACAAGGCTGTCGGCTACGGGGGCAACCTTGAAATACTGCAGGCCTCGGCCAAGTCGGGGGGCTACTTCGATAATCCCTTCGTCGATGCTGACGGCGTCTTTCGGCGCGTACCGCTGGTACAGGCCTACGAGGGCTATTTGTTTGCTTCGCTCGCGCTGGCGGTTTCTCAGGCCCACCTCGGTGCAGACGGGATCCAGCTCGCGGTCGAGACGGAGGGCACCCGAGGAGGCAAGGAATATTATGCTCTGGAGACGATAAACCTCAAGGACTATCGCGTGCCGGTCGATGCAAACGGCGCTGTATTTGTCCCCTACAGGGGCCGACAGGGCAGTTTTCCGTATATTCCCGCGCACGAGGTCTTGAATCGCAAAACCGATCCCCGGGCGCTCCGGGACAAGATCGTGCTGGTTGGCACCTCGGCGCCCGGACTACTCGATCTGCGCTCGACGCCGGTACAGAATATTTATCCCGGGGTCGAGGTACACGCCAATATCATTTCAGGAATTCTCGACGATCGAATCAAGCATAAACCTGCCTGGACGGTGGGCTATGAATTCGTACTGCTGGTGGTTATCGCAGTCAGCATGGCGTTACTGTTACCCCTGGTATCGCCGCTACTGGCCGCTGCCGGAACACTTGGTCTTACCGGCGTCGTCATCGTCGGCACCTTTCTCGCCTGGAACAACAACCTGATTCTGCCAATGGCGAGTCCGCTGCTGCTGCTTTTACTAATGTTCATGCTGCACATGTCTTACGGCTTTTTCATCGAGTCCCGCGGCAAGCGGCAGCTGGCCCATCTGTTCGGCCACTATATCCCGCCCGAGCTGGTAGACGAAATGAGCGAGTCGCCCGAAGAATATTCGCTCGAAGGTGAAAACCGTGAAATGACGGTTCTTTTTTCCGACGTGCGCGGATTTACGTCGATTTCGGAGGGCATGGACCCGAAGCAGCTAACCCGATTGATGAATGCCCTGCTGACTCCCATGACCCGGGTGATCCATAAAAACCGGGGAACTATCGACAAGTACATGGGCGACGCAATCATGTCGTTCTGGGGAGCGCCGTTACACGATTCGGAACATGCCCGTCATGCCCTTTACGCCGCAATGGAAATGATGGATGAACTCAAAATCATGCAGGAAGATTTCGAGCAGCGCGGCTGGCCCATGGTCAATATTGGTATCGGCCTTAATACCGGCGACATGAACGTCGGTAACATGGGCTCGGAATTTCGCATGGCCTACACGGTGCTCGGTGACGCAGTCAACCTGGGCTCTCGCCTCGAGGGCCTCACCAAAAATTATGGGGTTAATATCATCGTCAGCGAAACCACCAAGGCGGCGATTCCCGAGTTTGTTTTCCGCGAACTCGACCTGGTGCGCGTAAAGGGCAAGAACGAACCTGTCGCGATTTTCGAGCCGGTTGGGCACAAGAATGACCTGGGAAAATCGGTCACCTCCGAACTTACCGCGTACAAAAAAGCCCTGCGGAATTTCCGCGCGCAATCCTGGGACAAGGCGGAAGTCGATTTTTTCAATCTTAACCGCACCAATCCTGACAGGATGCTATACCAGGTTTACCTGGACCGTATTGCGGTTTACCGCAAAGAACCGCCTGGCGAGGGCTGGGACGGCGTTTTTACGCATACTACCAAGTAAATCCTTCACCAGCAGGCACGCAGCTCCCGCGCCAGTATTTGAATGCCCTTCTCCAGGTCTGCTTCGCTTTGTACATAGTTCATGCGCACGCAGCCTTCGGCATGGTCGGTGGCAGCCGCCTGGCCAGGGAAAAAGTACTTGCCGGGAACGACCAGCAACCCCTTGCGCTTGAGGCGTTGGTAGAGCTCGCTGGTCGTCACGCCGAGACCTTCGAACCAAAGCCATAAAAACATCGATCCCTCGGGCTTGTGAATTAGCAGGCGGGGGTCGTCTATTGCCGCCCGCAGCAGGCGTACCGCCAACTCCGAGCGTCGTTTGTAAAAGGGCCGAATAATGTCGTCGCAAAGAGTCAACAGGACACCATCGGCAATCAACTGGTTGACTATCTCGGCACCCAGGCCCGACGGCGCCAGGCTGGTAATCGCCGTCATGTTCGAAAAAAAACGGATCAACTCCTCGCTGGCGATTACGATTCCGGTGCGGGCCCCGGGCAGGCCCAGCTTGGACAGGCTCATGCAAACGATACAATTGTCGTTCCAGAACGGATTTGCATCGTTAAAGATGATATTCGGGAAAGGCGTGCCGTAGGCATTGTCGATCATCAGCGGAACCTCGTTATTGCGCGCGATCTGATCGAGTTGCCTGCACTCGTCATCGGTTAGCACGTTGCCGCTGGGATTGGTGGGGCGGGAAACGCAGATCAGGCCGATGGATTCGTCGACCTGCAGGTTGTCGAAATCGACCTGGTATTTGAAAAACCCGTCTTCCAGCCGCTCGATTCTTGCCTGCTGGCTGGTGATCAAACCATCCTCGATACCGACATCGCTATAGCCGATATACTCGGGCACCAGCGGAATCAACACGCGCTTTTGGAGGGGCCCGGCCTTACCGGCAAAGGAGTTGAACAAGATAAAAAATGAACTCTGGCTACCATGAGTCAAGGCGATGTTTTTATTACTGATTTTCCAGCCATACTGTTGTTGAAAAAACCCTGCGAGCGCTTCGATGAAACTGCTCTTTCCCTGCGGGCCATCGTAGTTCGCCAGGGTTTCCACCAGCTTGCCCGATGCCTGAAGTTTTTCGATCACGCCTTCAAAAACCGTCGTAACCTCGGGAATATTCGCAGGATTGCCGCCGCCGAGCATCACCATCCCGGGCTGGGCCAGGCCTTCGCTCAAGTCATCCATTAAATGGGTTATACCCGAGTAGCCCTGGAACCGTTTGCCAAAATCCGAAAGATCCATCGTATCTTTTCGCGTCATTATCGAAGAGCTAATTACTGACAGCATTTGAAAAAAAAGCAACCGTTTTTGCCACGTCGTTTGACCCAGGTCGTTATTGACTCGATGGGGAATTATGTCAACATCGCTGCTACACGAATCCGGTTTACCCATGCAATACGACCACGAGCTTGAATTCAAGGTACGCGACTACGAGTGCGACATGCAGGGCGTGGTCAATAACGGTGTCTACCAGAACTACCTGGAACATGCCCGGCATGAGTTCCTGCAGTCCCGGGGCATTAATTTCGCGCAGTTGACCGCTGCCGGTATAAACCTGGTCGTCATTCGAGCGGAACTGGACTACCGGAAATCACTTACCGGCAATGATAGTTTCGTGGTGCGCAGCCTGTTGCGTCGGCTGTCGAAGATTCGTTTCGAGTTTCGGCAGGATATTTACCGCCTGCCCGACGAAACCCTGGTTCTCGAGGCGCGAATCACCGGCACTTCGCTGAACGAAGGTGGGCGCCCTTTCGTTCCGGATGCGCTGGCGACTCTCTTTGACGGGTAATCCGCTTCACTATGCGCTATCAGAATGCGCGCATCGCCGCGCGTTCGCAGCGGATCCTTCAAGGCCTTGAAATGCGGAAGTTAGCGGCTCGGGGATCGTCGCGACAGCCTGAACCGGTGATTCTGCCAGCTGTTACATAATCGCCAGTATTGGAAGCCAACGGCAATTTCGCAGTTTGTATTTGCATGCAGCCGACTACGCTGACAAAATGGTTTTATTTTCGGGAGCAGCAATGGGATTTCTAGCCGGTAAGAAAGCATTAATCGTCGGCATCGCAAGCAATCGATCCATCGCCTATGGTATCGCGCAGGCGATGCATCGAGAAGGCGCGGAACTCGCTTTCAGTTATGCCAACGACAAACTGAAACCGCGGGTAGAAAAATTTGCCGCCGAGTTCGATTCGAATATCACACTGCCCTGCGACGTCGCCAGCGATGACGAAATCATCGATCTTTTCAAGCACCTTGGAGAACGTTGGGACAAACTGGATGCACTGGTTCACTCGGTCGCATTCGCCCCGAGAGAGGCACTGGCCGGAGATTATCTCGAAAATCTGGACCGCGAAGGCTTCCGCATCGCGCACGATATCAGCTCATACAGCCTGGCCGCGATGGCCAGGGCGGCGAGGCCGATGATGCAGAATACCAACGGCTCGATTATTACGATGACCTACCTCGGATCCCAGCGCGCGCTGCCAAACTACAATATCATGGGCGTCGCGAAAGCCAGCCTCGAGGCTAATGTTCGTTACCTCGCTTCGGCGCTGGGACCGGAGGGCATCCGCGTCAATTCGATTTCCGCGGGACCGATAAAAACCCTGGCCGCGGCAGGCATCGGCAATTTCAAGAAGATTCTGGACGAAGTAGCGCACAATGCACCGTTACGGCGTAATGTTACGATAGAGGAAGTAGGCAACGTGGGGGCCTTTTTATGCTCGGACCTGGCGGCAGGAATCACCGGGGAGAATATCTACGTCGATTCGGGTTACAACATTGTCAGCATGGGAGTACTTGAATAAGCCTCGCGCTATCGCTTAAAGCTCTTCAAGTTGCGTTCTGACGACTTCCGCGCGGCCTGTTATCGTTTTCACGGCCGCCTGATATTCGACTCCGGCGATGCCCTCATTGAGTCGGGCAAGGGACTCCTGATCGGCCTCCGCGTCGCTGGATAACACCGCAGATAATTCGACAATGACGTAGTCCCCATTGCTCAGCGACAAGCCATCGTAAACAATCCCCCGCTCCGGTTTCGGCATGTTGAATGCACGACTCCGAATAATCGCATCGATCTCTGACTGCTGCCGCGTTATGAATCCGTGATCGGTGATCCCGGTTGACCATTCCTGCGCGAGTTCATCCAGTGATTTACCCGCCTGCAGCCCCGCAAGAGCCTCGTTACCGGCGGCCAGGTTTTGCTCGCGTAGATTCTTTGCGATGAGTTCGGACCTGACCTGTTCACGCACCTGTTCGAGAGGTTGTTGCTGCGATGGTTTGCGCTGGTTTAGCCGAATGAAAACGACTCGTTCGCTGCCCAGTTCGATCGCCTCGCTATTGAGCTGCTGTTGCAGTACCTCGGCAGAAAAGGCCGCCTGGCGGATTTTCTGTTCGGCCGCGATTCCGTCACCCGAAAAACGATCGAACCAGTCGCTCGTTTGCAGGCCCAGTCCCAGTTGTTCTGCGGCGGGCAGCAGGGAGTCTGGTTGCTCGTAAGCCAGGTTCGCCAGGTTTTCAACCAGGTTATATATTTGAACCTCTGCTTTTTCGGTTTTTATTTCATTCTCGAGCTCCGCCTGCAGGGATTCGAATGATCGTGTTGCGCCGCCTTTGATCGAGTGCAGCTTTATCAGATGCCAGCCAAACGCGGTTTTTACCGGCTCGCTTAGCTGCCCTTCCTGGAGCGCAAACAATTCTGAC
This sequence comes from Gammaproteobacteria bacterium, assembly GCA_029864065.1. Lineage (GTDB taxonomy): Bacteria > Pseudomonadota > Gammaproteobacteria. Next base: position 6,488 of record JAOTUD010000027.1, read on the forward strand.
TCGAACGTCGGCACCATGACCCCGCGCTCGATTTCGCCGAGATTTCCGCCTTCGCTTGCCGAGCCCGGATCTTCCGATAGCGCGCGCGCCAGCTCGGCAAAATCCTCGCCATTGACGATGCGCTTTCGAATGCCGGTAATTCTGGCCAGGGCCTGGTCGCTCTGTTCGTCCGAATCCGCCTTGATCAATATATGACTGGTTTCCCGCGTCTCCGGACTGGTATAGTTGTCCAGATGATCCTGGTAACGGGCGTAGGCATCGTCCCGGCTTACTTTTATTCCCTGCTTGATACCTTCGAGGCTAACTTCGATATAGTCTATCTTGACCTGTTCAGGGGTACGGTAGCGATCTGCCTGAGCCTGGTAAAATTCCTCGATCTGATTGTCGTCCACCTCGATATCGGCCGCATCCAGGCTGTGCCTGAGCGTTCTGAGCTTGCGTGTCTGATTGGCGAGGCTGGTAAAACGCTTCTGTGAATATGGCGGCGTAAACGAGGTTTGCTGGATGCCGGCCTGAAACTGCTGCATCGCTCCATTAGCTCTGAGTTCCTGCTCGAATCCCAGCGGCGAGTATCCCAGCGAACGCAACTGGGCCTCGTATATATCGCTGTCGAACCGACCGTCTCGCTGAAAAACATCCATGCCGCGGATTATCCGGCTCAATTCGGCATCGCCGATTCGATAGCGCTGGTCGTCGATGTACTGGCGTAGCGCGGTTTCCTCGATTAATTGCCCCAGCACCTGTTCCCGCAACATCGTCTCGCTACCAAAGGATTCGGGGATAGCGCCGCCGAACAATTGCGACAGTCTCTGACGATAATTGGCGTAAGCCCGGTCGAGGGCTTCCGATGTTATCTCCTGACCGTTGACCGTCGCCGCGGGCTGGGCTTCCCCGCCACCGAAATAGGAATTAATGCCCCACAGCGCAAACGGAATACTGATAAGAAAGATAATGCCGTAGGCAATCCATCCGGTTACTTTTTCTCGAATCGCTTGTAGCATTTATTTTAGTCAAAATCAGCAGATGCCATCTTGTTAAAGCGCTCGTAACGAGCGCTTTCAATGATGGCGGAGTGGACGGGACTCGAACCCGCGACCCCCGGCGTGACAGGCCGGTATTCTAACCAACTGAACTACCACTCCTGATTTGGTGGTGGGTGCTGACGGGATCGAACCGCCGACCCTCGCCTTGTAAGGGCGATGCTCTCCCAGCTGAGCTAAGCACCCGGTGCAGCCAAAAAAGGGGCGCTAGTTTACTGCGTCTTTAAGGGCTTTGCCAGCCTTAAATGCCGGTACTTTGGAGGCCTTGATCTGGATGGTTTCTCCGGTACGGGGATTGCGTCCTGCGCGTGCTTCACGCTGGCGCACGAGGAAGGTGCCAAAGCCGACTATGGTTACCTGGTCGCCTGATTTTAAAGCTTCGGTTACAGCCGCAATTACGCCGTCTACAGCGCGAGAGGCATCGGCTTTACTCAAATCTGCGGCGCCTGCAACAGCATCAATCAATTCGGATTTATTCATTAGATTTTTCCATTTGGTTAAGTTGATATATTTATAGCCCGAAGGGCGGACAGGCAACGCAAGTCTAGGTCTTGCTTGTTATCGTTGCTGCGGAGCGAGTTTATTTAACCCGCGTCATCCCCCCGTCCAGAGCGTCGAATTAAACCAACAGCAGCCTTAGGGGTCAACCTAAAAAGGCCAAAAACTTTAAATAAGTCGAATTATTTACAGTATCGACTAGTGAGCCCTGACCCCGGACGTCTTTTTGTCTTTAACCTTGGGCTTCGCTGCCTCGGCTGCGGGCTCCGTTCCCTTGGGTAGAGGAGTCGGTCGATGCGTCAGCGCAACTTCCAGAACCTGGTCGATCCAGCGCACCGGAATTATGTCGAGCTTGTTCTTGATGTTATCCGGAATCTCCGCCAGGTCTTTTTCGTTTTCCTCGGGAATCAAAACCGTGGTTATCCCGCCGCGATGCGCGGCAAGCAATTTTTCCTTCAGTCCACCGATAGGCAGAACCTCGCCGCGCAGGGTAATCTCGCCGGTCATTGCGACGGCAGCCCTGACCGGAATTCCGGTTAGCGCTGAAACAAGCGCGGTGCACATACCGACGCCGGCACTGGGGCCGTCTTTCGGCGTGGCGCCCTCGGGGACGTGGATATGGATATCCTTGTTCTCGTTGAATTCGGGATTGACGCCGAGAATTTCGGCCCGGCTACGCACCACCGTCATTGCCGCCTGAATCGACTCCTTCATGACATCGCCCAGTTGCCCGGTCTGGACAAACTTGCCCTTACCGTCGACCACGGCAGATTCGATCGTCAACAATTCTCCGCCGACTTCGGTCCAGGCCAGTCCGGTAACCTGGCCGACCTGGTCTTTTTCATCGGCAGACCCGAAGCGGAAGCGTTTGACGCCGAGATATTTCTCGATATTTTGCGCGGTTATCGTCAGCTTTTTGGTGGCGGGTTTGAGCAGCATCGCCTTGACCGCTTTCCGACATATCTTTGATATCTCACGCTCGAGGTTGCGCACCCCGGCTTCCCGCGTGTAGCGCTGGATAATCTCGCGAACCGCGTTCTGTTTGAACACGACCTCGTCGTCCTTCAATCCGTTTTCCTTTATTTGCTTTGGTATCAGGTACTTGATAGCGATATTCAGCTTTTCGTCTTCGGTATACCCGGGGATACGTATGACCTCCATGCGATCGAGCAGGGGCCCGGGGATATTCATACTGTTCGAAGTCGCCACGAACATCGTGTCCGACAGATCGAATTCGACTTCAAGGTAATGGTCGGCAAAGGTGTTATTTTGCTCCGGATCCAGAACTTCCAGCAGGGCCGAGGCCGGATCGCCGCGAAAATCCATCGCCATCTTGTCGATTTCGTCGAGCAGAAACAGCGGGTTTCTGACCTTGACGCGGGCAAGGTTCTGAATAATCTTGCCGGGCATGGATCCGATATAAGTCCGTCGATGACCGCGAATCTCCGACTCGTCGCGCACTCCGCCGAGCGACATGCGTGAAAACTTGCGATTCGTCGCCCGCGCAATCGAACGTCCTATGGACGTCTTACCAACGCCTGGCGGTCCGACGAGGCAGAGTATGGGACCCTTGAGTTTACGCACCCGCTGCTGCACGGCGAGGTATTCGAGTATGCGTTCCTTGACCTTTTCGAGGCCGTAATGATCTTCTTCGAGCACCTTTTCGGCCTGGGCCAGGTCGCGTCTGATTTTCGATTTCTTTTTCCACGGAACGCTGACCAGCCAGTCGATATAATTGCGTACCACGGTCGCCTCGGCCGACATGGGTGACATCATTTTAAGCTTGTTGAGTTCCGAATCCGCCTTCTCGCGGGCCTCTTTGGGCATCCCGGACCCTTCGATTTTCTTCTGCAGGTCTTCGACTTCGTTGGGGGCATCATCCATGTCACCCAGTTCCTTCTGGATCGCTTTCATCTGCTCGTTGAGGTAATACTCGCGCTGGCTCTTTTCCATTTGCTGCTTGACGCGCCCGCGAATGCGCTTCTCGATCTGCATCAGATCGATTTCGCCTTCGATCTTGCTCATGATGTGCTCGATGCGTTCGCGAGGATCCTGAATCTCGAGGATATCCTGCTTTTCATCCAGTTTGAGCGACATGTGCGCGGCAATCGTGTCGGCCAGCCTGCTGGGATCATCGATGCCCGACAACGAGGTCAGGATTTCAGGAGGAACTTTCTTGTTGAGCTTGACGTACTGGTCGAACAGGTTAAGCACCGAGCGCAATAAAACCTCGGCTTCACGGTCGTCGACCAGGCCCGATTTCTCGAGCAGCTTGATCGCGGCAGAATAGTATTCATTGGTTTCGAGCAGGCTCTCGACCGTAACCCGGTCGCCTCCCTCGACCAGCACCTTGATGGTGCCATCCGGGAGCTTGAGCATTTGCAGGATCGTCGACAAGGTCCCGATCTGGTACAAATCCTCCTGTCCTGGGTCGTCGACTTCGGCATTTTTTTGCGCCAGCAGCAGGATTTTCTTGTTGTCCGCCATCGCCGCCTCGAGCGCGAGAATCGATTTTTCGCGCCCTACAAAGAGCGGGATAACCATGTGCGGATAAACCACCACGTCACGCAGCGGCAACACCGGTATCAACTGTCTTTCCTGGGGATCGGCGGGCAGGTTGTTTTGATAATCTGACATAAATGCCTCAAGGCTTGGGTTTCGAGTTTATATGGGTGTCGAATGTGCATTTTCAACCCGGCTCTCAACCAGCGGTTGAGGCCTAATCGTCAGATGCCACGCGCTGCATTTCACCGCCCTCGTAAATGACATAGGGCTGGGCATGACCTTCGATTACCGCGGCGTCAACAACGACCTTGCTGACGTTATCCATCGCGGGTAAGTCGTACATGATTTCCAGCAGGGTATTTTCCAGTATGGTGCGCAGACCGCGCGCTCCGGTTTTGCGAGCCATGGCCTTTTTCGCGACCGCGGCCAACGAATCGGTGCGAAACTCGATCTCGCAACCTTCGATTTCGAACATTTTCTGGTACTGTTTGGTAATTGCGTTCTTGGGCTCGGTCAGAATCTGTATCAGCGCCTTTTCGTCGAGTTCTTCCAGCGTGGCCACCACCGGCAGACGTCCGACGAATTCGGGAATCAGTCCATATTTGATCAGATCTTCCGGTTCGACCTTGCTGATGACTTCACCGAAAAGATCTTTCTTGTCCTTGCTTTTGACATCCGCGCCGAACCCGATTCCGCCTTTTTCGGACCGATTCAAAATAACCTTGTCCAGTCCGGCAAAGGCGCCACCGCAAATGAAAAGTATCTTGCCGGTATCTACCTGCAGAAACTCCTGCTGAGGATGTTTCCTGCCCCCCTGCGGAGGCACCGAGGCGATGGTGCCCTCGATAAGCTTCAACAATGCCTGCTGGACGCCCTCGCCCGATACATCGCGAGTAATCGACGGATTATCGGATTTGCGCGAAATTTTGTCGATTTCATCGATGTAGACGATACCGGTCTGCGCTTTTTCGACATCGTAGTCGCATTTCTGCAACAGCTTCTGGATGATGTTTTCGACATCCTCGCCGACGTAACCCGCTTCGGTCAGGGTGGTCGCATCGGCGATGGCGAAAGGCACGTTGAGCAACCTGGCGAGGGTTTCGGCGAGCAGGGTCTTGCCGGAACCGGTAGGCCCAATCAGCAGGATATTGCTCTTGGAAAGCTCGATATCGTCCTTGACGTGCCCCACTTCGAGGCGCTTGTAGTGGTTGTAAACCGCGACCGACAGGACTTTCTTGGCGCGGCTCTGGCCGATAACGTATTCGTCGAGAACCTTGTTTATTTCGTGGGGAATGGGCAGTTTGCTCTCGGCGTCCTCCCCGCTTTCGTGGATTTCTTCACGAATTATGTCATTGCAGAGATCCACGCACTCATCGCAGATGAAAACCGAGGGGCCCGCGATCAACTTCCTGACTTCGTGCTGGCTTTTGCCGCAAAACGAGCAGTAAAGCAGTTTTTCGTCCTTATTCTTGGATCTTTCGTCACTCATACCGAACTACCGAACTCCAGTGCCCAATTGCCTCGATAATATTAGACCGAAACGCGTAGCACAACTGAAAATAACGCTTTTTGTTCAGCGATTCACAGATAAATCGCAATTGACTATCTATTCTGTGGCACCCTTCTCAACAGGATCGGCACGGGAAGTCAAAACTTTATCGATAATTCCGTATTCGACCGATTCGTCGGCGCTCATGAAGTTGTCGCGCTCGGTATCGCGGTCGATGGTACTCTCCTTCCTGCCAGTATGATGGGCAAGCAGCTTATTCAGTCGCTCCCGCACCGCCAGAATTTCCTTGGCATGGATTTCGAAATCGCTTGCCTGCCCCTGGAAACCGCCCAGCGGCTGATGGATCATGACACGTGAGTGCGGCAACCCGTAACGCTTGCCGGCGCTGCCACCGGCCAGCAGTATCGCACCCATGCTCGCCGCCTGGCCGGTACAGAGCGTGCTGACGTCGGGCTTGATGAACTGCATGGTGTCATAAATCGCAAGCCCGGCGGTGACCGAGCCTCCCGGGCTGTTGATGTAAAGCGAGATATCCTTGTCAGGATTCTCGGATTCCAGAAACAACAGCTGGGCCACGATCAGGTTTGCCATGTGGTCCTCGATCGGACCAACGACAAATATGACACGCTCCTTGAGCAGGCGGGAGTAAATGTCATAGGCTCGCTCGCCGCGCGCAGATTGCTCAACCACCATCGGCACCAGGTTGGCTTGCGGCTCCATGTACTCGGATAAAATTGACGTCACGTCGCCATCGCGGAATTTATGTTTCATTGGGTATCGGGTCTCTCGGTGTTATTAAAGGTTACCATTCATTAAGTCTTCGAAGCTCACCTGCTTTTCGGTAACCTTTGCCTGGTCCAAGAT
>JAOTUD010000481.1 GCA_029864065.1 Gammaproteobacteria bacterium
AGGGTATCCTCCTGGCGCAGCCGCAGGGCAATTTTTTTGGCCACCTCGACCAGCAGTTCGTCTCCGACCGCGTGTCCCAGCGAGTCGTTGACCGCCTTGAAGCGATCCAGGTCGATAAAAAATACCGCACCATACCTGTGATGCCTGTCTGACTTGGCGATTTCCTGGCGCAGCGTCGCCAGCAGCATGCGCCGGTTGGGCAGGTCGGTAAGGTCGTCGTACTGCGCCTGGTGCCGGATGGTTTGTTCGGCTAGCTCGAACTGGTGGCGCACCTCCAGCGATTCGCGGATGGTCTGGTTCAGGCGTTGCGCCGATATCAGGATCATCGTCGTGAAGAGCACCGACATGACGGTCATCGGCAGGCTGATATCGCTGTCGATCAGGTTGAACTTGACGATAATCGGGGCGATGGCGCAAACGACAAAGCCGCGCACCGCGGGCGTGATCGACGACAGCGTGGTGATTGCTCCGGCGCACATGCCGGCGATGACGAAGGCGACGAAGACCTGGTGCCCCAGGCTTTGCTCGGCGAAAAGAAAATAACCGCCCAGTCCCCATAACACGCCCGAGGCGATGCTGGTGATGACCACGCGCTGCTGCCATCGATCGCCGACCGGTTCCGTGTCCGGCAGTCGCCTGTATTGCCGGAATTGATAAAGCCTGAACAGAGAAAGCAGGTTGGTTGCCGCGAACCAGGCGATAATCGTCCTGTGGTCTATGACCGTCCATTGCACCATCCCGAGAATGAAGCTGACGACCAGGATCGTGACCAGGGACGCCGGGATCGCCGCAAACAGGATACGGATCTGCTCGGATTTTACATCCGTCAGGGTAACGCTTTTTACGTGGGTATCTGCGATGAACGTTTTCATGCCTGTCTTAACGATCGGATTATCCCGGCGGTTGATGGCTGGACCTGGCGCCAGATCCTGAATGCTTCCGCGGCCTGCTCCACCAGCATTCCCAGTCCGTCGTAGGCCTGCCCGGCACCGTGCGATTGCCCCCAGTCGACAAAGGCGGTCGCGGCACCAAGCCTGTACATCATGTCATAGCACACTGTATCGGCAGCGATAATCTTATCTGTAACCGGCGGAATCTCGTCGTTTAACCCGGCAGCGGTCCCGTTGATTATCAGGTCGAAGCATTCATCGCCGAGTGCCTCGAATGCGACCGCCTCGACCGCGCCGAAGGGTGCGAAATCGCGCGCCAGCGCCACCGCTTTTTGCGGGGTTCGGTTGGCGATTGCAAGCAGACCCGGCGCTTGCGCGAGCAATGGTCCGAGCACACCGCGCACCGCGCCGCCGGCGCCGAGCACGAGTATTTTCCTGGTCGCGAGCACCAGCTTCAGGTTTTCGACCAGATCCCGGATCAGGCCGATGCCGTCGGTGTTGTCTCCGGCGATGCGACCGTCCGCCAGAAAACTCAGGGTGTTGACCGCGCCGGCGAGCCCGGCACGCTCGCTCAGGTCGTCGCAGAGTTCCCAGGCCTCGCGCTTGAAAGGTACCGTGACGTTCAGCCCGGCGTATCCGTCGTGCTGCAGCTCACGAATGTGTTTTGCGAAGTCCGGCAGCGGGATTTCGATTGCCTCGTAGCTGAGCGCCTGCCCGGTCTGCTCCGCGAAAGCGGCATGTATTCGTGGAGAAAGGCTATGCGCCACCGGGTTGCCGACCACGGCATAGCGCGCAACCCCGCCGCTCGCGACCACTACTTTTCCTGCAACCAGGCCGCCGCCGCCTTGGCAAAATAAGTCAGGATTCCGTTGGCCCCGGCACGCTTGAACGACAGCAAGGCTTCCAGCACGCATGCCTTTTCGTCGATCCACCCCTGCTGGCCCGCGGCCTTCAGCATCGCGTACTCGCCGCTGACCTGGTAGACAAAGGTCGGAAACTGCAATTCGTCGCTGACCCGGCGTACAATGTCGAGGTAGGGCAGGCCGGGCTTGATCATGACCATGTCGGCGCCTTCCTCGATATCCAGCGCGACTTCGTAAAGCGCTTCGTTGGTGTTAGCCGGATCCATCTGGTAGGTATATTTATTGCCGCCGGCCAGGTTGCCCGCGGAACCCACCGCGTCGCGGAACGGCCCGTAAAAACTCGACGCGTACTTGGCCGCGTAGGCGAGGATGCGCGTGTTGGTATGACCGTTTGCTTCCAGCGCTTCGCGAATCGCGCCGATGCGTCCATCCATCATGTCGGAGGGCGCAACCACATCGGCGCCGGCCGCGGCGTGGGACAGGGCCTGCTTGACCAGCACCTCGATGGTCGCGTCGTTGGTTACGTAGTCGTCCTTGTCGAGCAACCCATCCTGGCCGTGGCTGGTGTAGGGATCGAGCGCGACGTCGGTGATCACGCCGAGTCCCGGCTGGGCATCCTTCAACGCGCGCACCGCGCGCTGGATCAGCCCGTCGGGATTCCAGGCCTCCTCGGCAGTGTCGCTCTTGCCGTCCGCGCCAACCACCGGAAACAGCGCTAGCGCCGGTATGCCGAGGTTCGCAACCTCGTTCGCCTCTTCGAGCAACAGGTCGATGCTGACGCGCTCTATGCCGGGCATCGACTCGACCGCCTGGCGTTGCCGTTCGCCTTCGAGAACGAACATCGGGTAAATGAAATCGTCGGCGCCGAGACTATGCTCGCGCATCAGCCGCCGGGAGAAATCGTCGCGCCGCATGCGGCGTTTGCGAGTAGATGGGTAGCTGGACAAGATTGAATCCCCGTAGCAACTGGAAGCGGCAAATATCGCATAAATCGCACGTCGGGGACAGGTGTTCCTGCGACTGGCCGGTAGCGGTCGGCGTCGTGCGCCGAGAGTCCGGGTTTACCGAAATCAGTTGCGCGCCAGCGACAGGTCGCCCGGCGGAGTGGCCCTGGAGATCGATTGCGGTGTTTCCGGCACCAGGTTGGTCGGCGTTGCCCGGACCGGCATGACCGCGCTATTGATATTGCGGATCAACCAGCGCACCAGGTCGGTCCACAGGGCACTGATTTGCCGGCTGGACGGCATGATGCCGGAATGCGGCAGCTCGAGCGTTATCACCGGAACGCCCAGGTAAGTGCCGGCGTAGTTACCCAGCGACCCCGGGTAGGTGCCCATCAGGTTTTTATAGAGATGGCCGATGCGTCTCGGAGCATTGTTGCGATTCGGCGCATCGTAATCGACCAGCGAGTAGGGGGCATGCACCGCGATGACGACAT